>JAEWAD010000559.1 GCA_023391905.1 Pseudomonadota bacterium
TCGCCCTGAACCAGCGCTGGGGCTGCGCCGTGGCGCTGGCGCAGCCGACGACGGCCGAGCATGCGCGCGGCTTCCGCGCGCTGCTGGTGGCGAAGAAGGACGGTCCGGTGCAGACGCTCGCCGACGCGCGCAACATGCGCCTCGCCGTCGGCGCGGCGGATTCGCTATCCGGCCGGCGCGCGCCACTCGCCGGCCTCGGTGCCGAGGGTATCGATCCCGACAGCTATTTCCTGCGCATCGTCGAGACCAGCGACAGCGAGGCGGCGCTGGCGGCGCTGGCCGCCGGCTCGGCCGACGTCGCCACCGCCTGGTCGTCGGCGACCGATCCGCTCAGCGCCGATTCCGGCTCCGGCCCGTTCGCGCGGCTCGCCGGCGACGGCACGCTCGACCCGGCATCACTGAAGGTGATCTGGCAATCGGCGCTGATCCCGTTCGGCCCGCATGCCGTCCGCAAGGAACTGGCGCCGGAGGCGAAGCAGGCGCTGCTGCGGGCGCTGACCGAGATGCAGGCGTCGGCGCCGGAAGCGTATGACGCGATCGAGCGGGGCTTTCCGGGCGGCTTCGTCGCCGCCGACCAGGCGGAATTCGACGCGCTGGCGGCCTTGCTGAACGTCGCGCCCGACAAACCATGATCGCCGCGGCCAGGCCACGGCGGTCGTCATCCCGGCTTCCGTTCAGACGAGCGAACCTTCGCTGCTGAGGATGTTGTCCTGCATCTTGAGCAGGGCGACCCGCATCGCCTCGGTGGCGGCGGGGTCGATGCCGCGCTCGGCATCCTCGCGCACCTGCTTGCCGATGGCGCGGATGCGGCGGACAATGCTGGCGGCGTTGGGCGTGAGGCGGATCAGCTTGGCGCGCCGATCGGCGGGATCCGCGATACGCTCGACGAGGGCCGCGGCCTCCAGTCGATCCAGGAATCCGACGAGGGTCATCGGCTCGACGCATAGTTCTTCCGCCAGTGTCGACTGGCGAAGACCTGGATGCCGGCTGACAAAGGCAAGTGTCCGCGCCTCGGCGACCGTCAAACCGAGCCCAGCATTTTCCAGCGCCTTCTCGAACCGCCTGCGCAAAAGCCTCGCCACATCGACGAGCAGGAAACCAAGCGGATCTTCCGTTGCGGCAGTCAAAATGCTGACTCTCCCGGCGATAATAAGACAGACATATAATAGGTAAAAATTCAGCAGAAAGTCAATCTTTTGTTTGCTCATTACTTGACCGCCAAACGGCCGTCAACGGGCCCGAGAGCTACGTCACGTAGGGAAATCCCCTCCTCCGGATAGCGGGTTGCGTTTTTCCGGCAATTCGATCATTTTGCGCCGCAAAATCGCCGGTCGCGACGAGGCACCTGTCCGTTGCCGCCGCGTCTTCGGATTCGCACATGACTCTTCGCAATATCGCCATCATCGCGCACGTCGATCATGGCAAGACAACACTCGTGGACAAGCTGCTGCAGCAGTCCGGCTCCTTCCGTGACAACCAGCGCGTCGCCGAGCGCGTCATGGATTCGAACGACATCGAGAAGGAGCGCGGCATCACCATTCTGGCCAAGGCGACCTCGATCACCTGGCATGATGCCCGCATCAACATCGTCGATACGCCAGGCCACGCCGACTTCGGCGGCGAGGTCGAGCGCATTCTGAACATGGTCGACGGCGTGATCGTTCTCGTCGACGCCGCCGAGGGCCCGATGCCGCAGACGAAGTTCGTCGTCGGCAAGGCGCTGAAGCTCGGCCTCCGCCCGATCGTCGCGATCAACAAGGTCGACAAGGCCGACGCCCGCGTCCAGGAAGTCGTGAACGAGGTGTTCGACCTGTTCGCCGCGCTCGACGCCAATGACGAGCAGCTCGACTTCCCGATCCTGTACGGGTCCGGCAAGAACGGCTGGATGTCGCTGTCGCCCGACGGCTCGCAGGAAGAGGGCATGGCGCCGCTGTTCGAGCTGGTGCTGCGCCACGTGCCGGCGCCGCATGTCGAGGACGGCCCGTTCCGCATGATCGGAACGCTGCTCGAGTCGAACCCCTATCTCGGCCGCCTGATCACCGGCCGCATCTCGTCCGGCACCGTCAAGCCGACGCAGATGCTCAAGGTGCTGTCGCAGGACGGTGCCACCGTCGAACAGTTCCGCGTCTCGAAGATCCTGGCGTTCCGCGGCATCGAGCGGCAGCCGATCGAGGAAGGCGTGGCGGGCGACATCGTCGCGATCGCCGGCATGACCAAGGGCACGGTCGCCGACACCTTCGCCGATCCGGCCGTCACCGAGCCGATCAAGGCGCAGCCGATCGACCCGCCGACCGTGTCGATGACCTTCATGGTCAATGACAGCCCGCTCGCCGGCACCGAGGGCGACAAGGTCACCAGCCGCATGATCCGCGACCGCCTGATGAAGGAAGCGGAAGGCAATGTCGCGCTGAAGATCGAGGAATCCTCCGAGAAGGACTCGTTCATCGTGTCGGGCCGCGGCGAACTGCTGCTGGCGATCCTGATCGAGAACATGCGCCGCGAGGGCTACGAGCTCGGCGTGTCGCGTCCGCGCGTCGTCTTCCAGAAGGACCTCTCTGGCGAGACGCTGGAGCCGATCGAGGAAGTCATCATCGACGTCGACGAGGAGCATTCCGGCGTCGTCGTGCAGAAGATGTCGGAGCGCAAGGCCGACCTGATCGAGCTGCGCTCGTCGGGCGGCAACCGCCAGCGCCTCGTCTTCCACGCGCCGACCCGCGGCCTGATCGGCTACCAGGGCGAGCTTCTGACCGACACGCGCGGCACGGCGATCATGAACCGCCTGTTCCACGACTACGCCCCGCACAAGGGCGAGATCCCCGGCCGCCGCAACGGCGTGCTGATCTCGACCGACCAGGGCGAGGCGGTCGCCTTCGCGCTCTGGAACCTCGAGGATCGCGGCCCGATGATGATCGAGCCGGGCTGGAAGGTGTATGGCGGCATGATCGTCGGCGAGCACACCCGCGACAACGACCTCGAGGTCAACGTGCTCAAGGGCAAGAAGCTCTCGAACGTGCGCGCCGCCGGCAAGGACGAGGCCGTCCGCCTCACCCCGCCGATCCGCATGACGCTCGAGCGCTCGCTGTCCTGGATCTCGGACGACGAGCTGGTCGAGGTGACGCCGAAGTCGGTCCGCCTGCGCAAGGCGATCCTCGATCCGATCGAGCGCAAGCGCGCCGACCGCTCCGCCAAGGCGAGCTGAGCCCAACCCTTGCGTG
>JAEWAD010000028.1 GCA_023391905.1 Pseudomonadota bacterium
TAGTGCTCTCCCGCTGAGCTACACGCCCATCCTTCAGACCGCGACCGGCGGGACCGGCGGCGTGAGCGGGGGTATACTAGGTCGTTTCCGAAGCTTCAAGCCCCGTATTTCCGACCCTGTTGAAAACTTCGTCAGGCGGCGAGCAGACGCTCCACCTCGTTGACGAGATCGCGCAGGTGGAACGGCTTCGACAGCACCTTGGCATCCTTCGGCGCATTCGAATCCGGATTGAGCGCGACGGCGGCGAAGCCGGTGATGAACATCACCTTCAGGTCGGGATCGAGCTCGGTCGCGCGGCGCGCCAGCTCGATGCCGTCCATCTCGGGCATGACGATGTCGGTCAGGAGCAGCGTGAACGGCTCCTCGCGGATCCGCTCATAGGCGCTGCGGCCATTGTCGAAGGAAACAACGTCGTAGCCGGCATTCTGCAGCGCCTTCGCCAGAAAGCGGCGCATGTCGTTGTCGTCTTCGGCGAGCAGGATGCGGTTCATCAGGGAATCCATGGCTGGACGGTCGGTCTCGTGCATCTTCGAACGGGCGCCTCGCGACACCCTGGCGATTTGGTTATTGAATTATGGCTGAACGAAGTAAAGATCAGGTGAAGAGGGCACGCCATCCGCCTCCGCTGCCCTTCGGACGGCCGCAGAACCCGCCGGCATCCTCAGCCGCGCCGCGATTCCGCCGCGGTCGAAGAAAGGAGAATCACCATCGACGCCGCGCTCGACATTCCGAATGCGCTTCCCTTCGAGGTGGTCGCTCCCGCCGAGCAGCGCATTCCGTTCGTCTTCAACTCGCCCCATAGCGGGCGCGTCTATCCCGCCGATTTCCTCGAGGCGTCGAAACTGGACGAGCGGATGATCCGCCGCTCCGAGGATACGTTCGTCGACGATCTCTTCGCGTCCGTCGTGCCGCTCGGCGCGCCCTTGATGCGGGCGCATTTTCCCCGCGCCTGGCTCGATGTGAACCGCGAGCCCTACGAGCTCGACCCGCGCATGTTCGAGGGCGAACTGCCGCCCTACGCCAATGTCCGCTCGCTGCGCGTCGCCGGCGGCCTCGGCACCATCGCCCGCGTCGTCTCGGAAAATGTCGAGATCTACGCCGAGCCGATCCCGGTCGCCCAGGCGCTGCACCGGATCGAGACGATCTACAAACCCTATCACGAGACGCTGCGCCAGCTGCTGACGGCCACGCACCAGCGCTTCGGCTTCTGCGTGCTGATCGACTGCCACTCGATGCCGTCCTCGGTGCGGGCGGCGCCGGGCCGGGCCCGCGCCGACATCGTCCTCGGCGACCGCTACGGCACGAGCTGCGCCCCGGCGCTGACAGAGGCCGCCTACGCGATCCTGAGCGATGCGGGCTATGCGGTGGCGCGCAACAAGCCCTATGCCGGCGGCTTCATCACCGAGCATTACGGCCGGCCGGCCGGCGGCCTGCATGCGCTGCAGATCGAGATCAACCGGGGCCTCTACCTGAACGAACGGACGCTGCAGCTGAATGCCGGCTTCGAGCGCCTCGCCGCCGATCTCGCCCGGTTCACCACGGCGCTCTCGAGCGTGCCGGACGCGACCCTCTACCCGCAGGCCGAAGCGGCGGAATAGGCCTGTCTTTCCCACCGACCGGGCAGAAAAAAGGGCCGCTCGTGGATACGAGGCGGCCCAAGTCTAGGGAGGAAACGCCCAAGAAGGGCAACGGCAGGTCGACGCCAATCGAGCTGCCGCACTGCAATAAACTGCGCTTGCACTGCAAAAATATCAAGACCTTTTCCGTCGCGTCCGCCTGGCTGCGACAATTCCGCAACCGTCACCGGCCCGCTCCTGCGGACGTGCGCGGAAGCGATAGAATTAGACAATTGAAATCAGCCTGTTAGACAAAGGCTTCGCGCATCGGCACGGCCATGCGACACGCGCATGGCACCCATGCGGCCGCCCTTCAGGAGCTCATCATGACCGATCCGAACCTGATCGCCTTCCTCGACCGGCTCGCGGATTCTGCCGGAAAAGCGATCATGCCGCATTTTCGCGCACTCGATTCGGTGGAGAACAAGGCGAGCTCCGGTTTCGACCCGGTGACCGTCGCCGACAAGGCCTCGGAGACGGCGCTGCGCGCGCTGATCAACCAGCATTATCCCGATCACGGCATCATGGGCGAGGAGTTCGGCGACGAGCAGACGGACGCGGAAAACGTCTGGATCCTCGACCCGATCGACGGCACGCGCGCCTTCATCTCGGGCCTGCCGGTCTGGGGCACGCTGATCGGCCTCGTCTCGGGCGGCAAGCCGGCGCTGGGCATGATGGCGCAGCCCTTCACCCGCGAACGCTTCGCCGGCGACGGCACGCGCGCCTGGTACACCGGACCGGACGGCGAGCGGGCGCTGAAGACGCGCGCCTGCGCCGAGATCGCCGATGCGGTGCTGTTCACCACCACGCCGGCGCTGTTCAAGGGTGCCGATCGCGAAGCCTACGAGCGGGTCGAGAGCCAGGTCCGGCTCGTCCGCTATGGCTGCGACTGCTACGCCTATTGCATGGTCGCCGCCGGCTTCGTCGACGCCGTCATCGAGGTCGGCCTGCATCCCTACGACATCGTCGCCCTGATCCCGGTGATCGAGGGCGCCGGCGGCCGCGTCACCAACTGGGAAGGCGGCCCGGCGACCAGCGGCGGCCGCGTGGTGGCGAGCGGCGACGCCCGCCTGCACGACAAGATTCTCGAAACGCTGAACCGCTGATCCCGGACGAGAGGCAGGGGTGCCATGGCGCCCTCTGCCCCGCGCGTCAGATCGACTGCAGCAGGCCGCCGTCGACGGCGATCGCCTGGCCGGTGATGTAGCCGGCGCGCTCCGAGGCGAGGAAGGCGGCAAGCGCGGCGAATTCCTCGGGCTCGCCGATGCGGCCGGCCGGCACCTTCGGCCCGACGGTCGCGCTGGTGACGCCCAGCTCGGCCATCCGGTCGGTATTGGTGTAGCCGGGCAGCAGCGCGTTGACGGTGATCCCGGCCGCCGCGACATCGCGGCTCAGCGCGTTGACGAGGCCGAGCAGGCCGGCGCGCAGGCCGTTCGAGACGACGAGCCCGTTCATCGGCTCCTTGGCGGCGACGGACGTCACGGCGAGGATCCGGCCCCAGCCCTTCTCCCGCATCGCCGGCAGCGCCGCGCCGACGCTCTCGACGAAGCTCATCCAGAGATTGTCGAAGCCGGCCTGCCAGGCGGAGTCCGAGATCGCCTCGAAATTGCCGGGCGCCGGGCCGCCGGTATTGGTGACGAGAATGTCGGGGCCGCGGCCGAGCCGCTTCGCCGCCTCCTGCACCAGCGCGCGGCTGGCGCCCGGCTTCGACACGTCGCCCGGCAGGCCGATCGCGCCGATCTCGGCCGCCACCTTCTCGACCCGCGCCGCGTCGCGCGCGACGATCACCACCCTGGCGCCCTCGGCCGCGAGTTCCGCCGCGACCGCCCGGCCAAGACCGCGCGAGCCGCCGAAGACGAGGGCGGTCTTGTCGGAGAGTTTCAGATCCATGGGTGTTGTCCTGCCGTTGGAAGATGCCGCAGGCTCGCAAAAACCATTCGTCGGAACAAGGGCTGGCCCGGCGGCAGGCCAGTCAGTGGTCCGAACCGGGGATGAAGGCGTCGAAGGCGGCCCAGAACAGGCTGCGGATCGGGTCGCGCTCCATCAGGATCTCGTGGCGCGCGCCGGGAATGACGATCTGCGAGCCGATCCGCATCTCGCGCGCGAAGCGCTCGATGGCGAGCGGCGACACCACCTTGTCCTCGCCCGCCGCGATCATCAGTGTCGGAATCCGGATGCTGGCGGCGAATTCGGCATCGGCGGCCTCGTTCATCGCCCGGCAGGCGGCATGCAGCCAGGAGATCGTCGGCGCACCGACCGTCAGTTCCGGATGCGCCTTGCCGATCGCGGCGGTGCGGGCGAAACGGCGGGGGTCGCTGGTCAGCGGATTGAAGCGGAAGCCGCGCTCGTCTACCTCGGCGATCTTGCCACCGGGCGGGAAGGCGTCGCCGAGCCCCAGCAGGGAGAAGGCGCCGGCGGTGAAATTGATCACGCTGCGCGACGGCGCGAAGCCGCCGAAATCCAGCAGCGGCGACGCCAGCACCATGCGCGAGAAGGTCTGTCGCGACCGCCGGGCGACGCGCAGACAGATCAGCCCGCCGGTCGAATGCGCGAGCCCGAAGAAGGGCGGCGGGCAATCCGGCAGCGCGACCTGCTGCATGAACGCCTCGAGATCGCGTTCATATTCGGCGAAGTCGTCGACATGGCCCTTGCGCGGATTGTCCAGGCGCCGGTCGGAACCGCCCTGCCCGCGCCAGTCGAAGGTGGCGACGGCGAAACCGTGGCCGAGCAGTTCGCCGACCACCTCATAATACTTCTCGATCGCCTCGGCGCGACCGTGGACGAGGCAGACCGTGCCCTTCAGTCGGCCAGGCGGCCGCCAGGTCGCGGCGCGCAAGGTCACGCCGTCGACGGTTGTCACCGCTTGCGCAACGGCGCCATGGGGAATCGGATTCTCGGGAAAGGAAAACAGGTTC
>JAEWAD010000153.1 GCA_023391905.1 Pseudomonadota bacterium
GTGGTGACGACCGAGGGCGCGGCCGAGGGCGGCGCGTTCGGCGCGGCGCTGGTCGCCGGCGTCGGCATCGGTGTTTGGCCGGATGCGCGGTCGGCGGCGCTGGTCTGCAAGCCGTTGACCCGGCAGGCGCCGGATGCCGCCGCCGGCGAAACGCTCCGCCAGGCATTTGCAATCTTCGAGGGCCTCTATCCGGCATTGTCGCAGAGCTTCGCGGCGATCTCGGATGCGGCGCTCGATCGGTGACAGCGGCAAAGAGGCCGACATGACGAATCCGCCGCCCGTCTACAGGGCGCTCATCTTCGATCTCGACGGCACGCTGATCGACAGCGCGCCCGACATCGCCGCCGCCGTGAACGCCTATCTCGCGGCCCAGGGCTGGCCGACGCAGGAGACCGCCTTCGTCGAGCGCTTCATCGGCAATGGCCCGCGCCGGTTGCTGCTCGACATGTTCGTCGAACTCGGCCTGCCCAGCGACGACGCGACGGTGACTGCGGCCCATGCCGCCTATCTCGCCAATTACGCCGAGGCGCCGGCGCGGCTGACGAAATTCTACCCTCATGTCCGCGAGGACCTGGCGGCGCTTCGCGACGCCGGCTTCCGGCTCGGCATCTGCACCAACAAGCCGCACGAGCTGACGCTCCGGATCCTCGGCCTCCTTGGCATCGCGCCGTTGTTCGATACCGTGCTCGGCGCCGACGCCGTGCCGGCCTGCAAGCCCGATCCGGGACATCTCCTGGCCGTCGCGCGGCAAATGGGGCTCGCCGAAGGCGACTGGGCCTATGTCGGCGACACGGCGGTCGACCAGGCGACGGCGGTTGGCGCCGGGGCGCCGTTCTTCGTCGTGCCCTGGGGCGGCGGCGCGCTGGTGCCGGCGGCGCCCGAACAGCGCTTGACCCGGCTCGCCGACCTGCTGGCATATCGGCGGATCCACCAGGAAAGCTGACATGTCGACCAACAGCCTGCTGCAGCGCATTCTCCAGGAACATGACCGGATGGGTCCGGCCGAGCAGCGGCTCGGCGACTTCGTCAAGGCCCATCCCGGCAAGGTCATCCATATGAGCATGGCGCGGCTGTCGCAGGAGTGCGATGTCAGCGACCCGACCGTGATGCGCTTCTGCCGGCGTTTCGGCTTCGAGGGCTACCAGGACTTCAAGCTCAACCTGGCGCAGAGCCTCGTTCCCTCGGCGCCTTTCGCCTATGAGCAGATCGTGCCAGGCGACTCGATCGAGAGCATCGTCCGCAAGACGGCGCGCAACTCGCTGAACGCCATCCAGCGGGCGCTCGAGGATCTGCTGCCGCAGCAGATCGAGGAGGGCGCCAAGCTGCTGCAGGAGGCGAGCTGGATCGGCATCTACGCGACCGGCATTTCCGAGGTGACGGCGATCGACGCCGAGCACAAGTTCCAGCGCCTCGGCATGCGCTGCGCGGCGGTCATCGGCCGCAAGAAGCAGTGGCTGCACGCGGAGGCCTCGCGGCCCAACGAGGTGGCGCTGATCTTCTCGCAGTCCGGTCACACCAAGCAGATGATCGAGCTCGCCATCGCCGCCCGCTCGGGCGGTGCCCGAGTCGTCTCGATCACCGCCGCCGACAGCCCTCTTGCCCGCGTCTCCGACGTGCTGATCGCCGTGACGCCCTATGACCGCACCGAACTGCTGACGCCGCTCGCCTCGCGCCTCAACCACCATCTGGTGATCAACATGCTGGTGACCTCGATCGCCGTCACCAGCGGCAGCGAGTTCCCCGACCAGCTGCCGGCGCTCGATTCCTGGCAGACCGACAAGATCTGACGCCTTTTTTCCCGCGTTTCGAGGATTTGCAATGACCGCCCAGAATGAAGCCAAGAAACTTGCCGGCCGCCGCGTGATCGAGGAGTTCGTGCGCGACGGCATGAAGCTCGGCCTCGGCTCCGGCACCACCTCGCATTTCTTCGTGCGCGAACTCGGCAAGCATGTCGCGGAGGGGTTGCGCGTCACCTGCACGACGACGTCGCGCGCCACCAACGACGTCGCCCGCGAGGTCGGCATCAAGATCACCGATCCGAACGAGATCGGCGAGATCGACCTGACGGTTGACGGTCCCGACGAGATCGACCGCCAGTTCCGCATGATCAAGGGCGGCGGCGCCTGCCTGCTCTGGGAGAAGATCGTCGCCCATGCTTCGAAGCGGATGATCACCGTCTGCGACGAGACCAAGATCGTCGATCAGCTCGGCGGCTTTCCGCTGCCGGTCGAAGTGGTGCAGTTCGCCTGGAAGCAGACCGAGCGGATGGTCGCCGGCCTGCTCGTCGAGCAGGGCATCGAGGGGGCGGTGATCACTCGCCGGATGCATGACGGCCAGCCGATCGTCACCGATTCCGGCAACTTCATCCTCGATTGCCGCTGTATCGCCATTCCCGAGCCGGAGTCGCTCGAGATCGAGCTCAATCGCATCCCGGGCGTGGTCGAGAACGGCCTGTTCACGCGCGAGTCGCAGGGCATGGTGGTGGGCTGCTTCGACGGCACCGCCTATGTCGCCATGCGCTGATGTAGTAAAACAAACATTCCGGGCGGCGGGAGGTATCGCCGCGCCGTTCCATCCGTCCCGCCGCGAGCGGGGCGGGAGCTGCCGATATTTGAATTAATTCTTGGTTCGAACGTCGGCTATTCATGAATTCTGTGTGTTTTACGAGCAGTCGGGCCAGTGATGGCCGGCGGCGTGGCATTGACAGTCGATGCCGATGTAGTGAAACTAGATTGCATTCCAATCGGCAGGGACATGGGAGCCGACTGGGAATTGGGAGGATCAAGTGACCAGTGTGAACAATCTCAGCCGCCGCGGCCTGCTCAAGGCCGGCGCGGCGCTCGGTGTCGGCACGATGTTGGGCGGCGGCGCCGCCATGGCGGCCGACCGCGTCTTCGTGCCCTACAGTAACAAGAGCCTCGATTACTACTTCTTCGTCATCCAGGAAGAAGCAGTGAAGCGCGCTGTACAGGCGAATTCCTGGGAGTTCCAGGCAACCAACGCCAATTTCGACAATACGCGCCAGCTGGAGCAGTGGCAGAGCCTGATGCTCTCCGACCCCTCCGCGATCATCAGCGATCCGATCGACAGCCAGGCGATTGTCAGCGCCATCCGCCGCTACAACCAGAAGGGCATTCCGGTCGGCATCATCGACACGCCGGCTGATGGCGGCGACGTCGCCATCACCGTCTCCTTCGACAACTACATCGGCGGCCAGATGGCGGCGCAGGAGATCATCAAGCGCCTGACCGCCAAGTATGGCAGCCCGAAGGGCACGGTGCTGAACTGCTTCGGCGCGCTGCAGAGCGTCGCCTGGCGCCTGCGCAAGGAAGGCATGGACGCCGAGTTCGCCAAGTATCCGGAGATCAAGTACCTGGCCCGCCCGACCGAAGGCGCGCTCGACCAGATGCTGGCGGTGACGCTGTCGACGCTGTCGGAATTCCCGGATCTCGACGCCGTGCACGCCCCGTCCGACTCGCCCTCGCGCGGCATCGTCACGGCGCTGCAGCAGAAGGGCCGCTGGAAGAAGGTCGGCGAGGAAGGCCACGTCATCTTCGTCAACATCGACGGCGAGCCGGTCGCGCTGAAGTGGATCCAGGACGGCTACATGGACGCCTGCGTCTCGCAGGATCCGATCGCCTATGGCCAGATCGCGGTCGAGATGCTCGGCACCTACGCGATGAAGGGCCAGCCGGTGCCGATCGGCCCCTACGAGAACAAGAAGTACTTCTGGGAGAAGGGCGAGATCGTCGCCGGCAAGACCGGTCCGACGCTCATCATTCCGCCCTTCGTGATCGACCAGTCCAACGCCGCTGATCCGCGCCATTGGGGCGCGATCGCGGAAATCGACTGGAAGATCCCCTACACCTAGGCAAAGCTGGCGTCGCGCCCTTCCGGGTGCGACGCCGCCCGATGCCGCGCCGCGCCGAGGCGCGGAGGATCCGATCAAGACAGGAGACGCGCGTGACGATGCCGATGACAGCCGGATCGCAGGCCGCGGACGACTACGTCCTCCGGGTGGAGAATCTCGGCAAGGTCTATGGCGGCGCGATCGCGCTGCGTGGTGTCAGCCTCGCCATCCGGCGCGGAACCATCCATGGCCTGCTCGGCGAGAACGGCGCCGGCAAGAGCACGCTGGTCGGCCTGATTTCCGGGCAGCGCCAGCCGAGCTCGGGCACGATCTATCTGAACGGCGAGCCGCTTGCCCATTCCGACGTCCAGAAGATGGAGGAGGCGGGGGTTTTCCTGGTCACCCAGGAGCCGATGATCATCGATCATCTGAGCGCGGCCGAGAACCTGATGCTGGGCATCTGGCCCCGCCGCTTCGGCTTCGTGAACTGGCGCAAGCTCAAGGCCGACGCCGCGCGCATGCTGGAAGGCACCGGCATCGACGGCGCGATGCGCGCCGGCGCGCTCGACGCGGTGGCGCGACGCAAGCTCAATATCCTGCGGGCCATGTTCAGCGGCGGCAAGGTCATCATCCTCGACGAGCCGACGGCCGCGCTGACGGTCGAGGACCGCGTGCAGCTGTTCGATTTCATGCGCCGCCTGAAGGCGGACGGCGTCACCTTCATCTTCATCTCGCACTACAATGACGAGATCCTCGACATCTGCGACGCCGTCTCGGTGCTGCGCGACGGCGCGCTCGCCGGCGGCTCGGAGGATGTCGGCAGCCTGAGCTCGGCACAATTGTCCGAACTGGTGCTGGGGCGCGGGCTCGTGCTGTTCCAGCGCGAGCGGCGGAGCTTTCCGGCCGATGCGCCCGCCGTCGAGCTGCGCGACATCGCCGGCTCCGGCATGCACGTGCCGGCACTCGACCTCCGGCCCGGCGAGGTGGTCGGCTTCACCGGCTTGCCTGGCGCCGGCGCCAAGGAACTGGCGCGCTGCATCTTCGGGCTGGTGCCGGTCGAATCCGGGACCATCCGCTTCGCCGACGGCGCCGCGCCGCAGGCCCTGCCGGCCTCGCCGCGCGACGCGTTCGCCTCTGGCATCGCTTTCCTCTCCGACGATCGCCGCCGCGACGGCGCGATCGGCCAGATGTCGATCGGCGCCAACATCTCGCTCTCGTCGCTCGACGCGGTCGCCCGCTCGGGCTTCCTGAGCAAAGACGCCGAACTGGCGCTTTCGGAACGCTATTTCGCCGCCATGGGCATCAAGGCACCGTCGCCCGCCGTCGCGGTCGACACGCTCTCCGGCGGCAACCAGCAGAAGGTCTGCCTCGGTCGCGTGCTGGCGACCAAGCCGCGACTGCTGATCCTCGACGAGCCGACGCGCGGCATCGATGTCGGCGTCAAGCAGGACGTGCTGCGCATCGTCGACGAACTGAGTCGGACCGGCGTGGCGGTGATCATCGTGTCGACGGACACGGACGAGATTACCCGCGCCGTCGACCGGGTCTGCATTTTCGAGAATGGCACGATCGCCCGCGAGCTGACGGGCGACGCAATAACCAATGACAGGCTCCGTGGCCTCCCGTCGAGCTAGGGACCGGATTGCGGTCCCCCGGCCGGCGGCCATGGATGCCCTGTTGAGAGCGAGGAAATGATGAGCCGCACGATGACCGTTGCCGCCAAGACTACGTCCCCGGCGAGCCAGAAAGCGGGCGACCGCTCCGTGCTCGGCTGGGTCCTGCACAATGTCGTCTGGATCTGGCTGATCGCGCTCGTCGTGATCTTCGGCCTGTTCAACCAGTTCTTCTTCACCGTCAACAACATGCAGAACATCATGGTGCAGGCCACCGTGCTCGGCATGCTGGGCCTGGCGGTGGCGCTGCCGCTCTTGGTCGCCGAGATCGACCTGTCGCTGCCGGCCAATCTCGGCTTCTCGTCGGCGATCGGCGCCATGGCCTATTCCGACTGGGGCGTGCCGTGGTTCCCCGGCATGCTGATCGGCGTCGGCGTTGCCACCTTCATCGGCTTCTTCAATGGTCTCTGCATCACCAAGCTCCGGATGGTGTCGCTGATCCAGACGCTGTCGATGATGATCATCCTGCAGGGCGCGCTGCTGGCGCTGACCCAGGGCCGGACCATCACCAATCTGTCGGACGGCTATATCTGGATCGGGCAGGCGACGATCGGCGGCTGGCCGATCATGCCGTTCATCTTCGTCGTCGCGCTGGTCGGGGTCGGCATCCTGCTGACGCGGACCGTGTTTGGACGCCGCGTCTATGCCGTCGGCGGCAATCCGGTCGCCTCCAATTCGGCCGGCATCCGCGTTGATACCGTCAAGATCCTCACCTACACGCTGGCCGGCTTCCTGGCCGGCATCGCCGGCTTCCTGCTGGCCTCGTGGCAGATGGCGATCACCTCGAACCAGGGCTCGAGCTATCTGCTCTACGCCATCGCCGCGCCGATCATCGGCGGCGTCAGCGTGTTCGGCGGCCGCGGCAACGTCATCGGCGTGCTGGGCGGCGTGCTGCTCCTGACCGTCATCCAGGTCGGCCTCGCCATCATCTCGGTGCCGTCCTTCTATGTCGGCATGATCGGCGGCTTCATGATCTTCGTCGCCGTGGCGATCGACGCGATCCGCGTCCGCTACTTCAGCTGACGACCGTGCCGCGGTTCGCCGCGGCGCCTGACCATCGAGGAAGGCGGCAGGTCCTACGCTGTCGCCTTCCGGTTATCCCGGCTCCGCAGAAGGCCAAGAGGCGCGCGGGGCATCGGCCTGGCGAGACGGGAGTTGTGCGGAACGGCAGGCCGTGGCGTAGTCTCGATCCGGGAGAGAGGGGAGGATTGCATGTTTGTGACGCCAGAGGGCGAGCGCGTGCTGATCGTCGACGGCCACACCCATCTTTGGGACGGTCGTCCGACGAACTGGCGCAACGATTACGGCCGGACCTTCATCGACACGTTCTGGGGCGGCCATGTCGGCTTCACGCCGCCCGACAAGCGCTGGACGCAGGATCAGTTCCGCTACTACGGGGTCGAGAAGGCAGCGCGCGACCTGTTCGTCGACGGTTATTGCGACGCCGCCATCATGCTGCCGGTCGATCTGCGCGAGTTCTACAACGACGGCTTCAACACCACCGAGCAGTGCAGCGCGCTGAAGGCGCTCTGCCCGGACCGTGTCGTGCTGAACGGGCGCATCGATCCGCGCGAAGGGGCGCGGGGGCTGGCGCGGCTGGAGAAGGATCACGACCGTTTCCGCTTCAAGGGCGTCAAGCTCTACACCGGCGAGTGGAACGGCAATTCGCGCGGCTACCGCCTCTCGGATGATTTCGTTCGTCCCTATCTCGAAAAATGCCGCGAGCTCGGCATCGGCATCATCCATGTCCACAAGGGACCGACGACCCACCCGCTCGACTATGACGCCTTCGACGTCCGCGACGTCGATCAGGTGGCGACCAGCTTTCCGGACCTGAAGTTCGTCGTCGATCACTGCGGCATGCCGCGCATCGACGATTTCTGCGCCGTCGCCGGCCAGGAGCCGAACGTCTATGGCGGCCTGGCGCTCGTCACTTCGTTCATCCGCGCCCGGCCGCGCCACTTCAAGCAGATGCTCATCGACCTTCTCTGGGGTGTCGGGCCGGATCGGCTGATCTTCGGGTCGGACTACGCCATCACCAGCCCGGACTGGATCGTCGAGGCCTTCATGGCGTTCGAGCTGGACGAGGCGGAAACGACCGAGGCCGGCCATGCGCTCGACCTCGCGGCGAAGCGCAAGATCCTCGGCTTGAACGCGGCGAAGCTGTACGGGCTCGACGCCGAGGCGCTTCTCGCTCTCCCGCCGGTGACCGTGCCGGCAGGGCAGGCGCGCGATGCGGCCGAGTGAGCCAGCCCGCCGGGGCATGACCGACGCCGCAGTGGCGGGCGCCGGGATCGTCGAGGCGGCGATCGTGGCCCGCGCCGCCGAGGTCCGCGCCCGGCTTGACCAGGTCCGCGATCCCGAGCTCGACGAGCCCGTGACCGCCATGGGCTTCATCCAGGCGATCGAGGTCTCGGGCGGCTCCGTCGGCGTGACCTTCCAGCTGCCGACCGCCTGGTGCGCGGCCAATTTCGCTTTCCTCATGGCGGTCGACATGAAGTCGGCCGTCGCGGCGCTTCCCTGGGTCACGTCGGTCGAGATCGTGCTTCTGGAGCATTTCGCCGCGCGCCGCATCAACGAGGCGGTCGGGCAGGATCTCTCCTTCGTCGCGGCGTTTCCGCAGAAGGCCGAAGGCGAGCTGGACGATCTCCGGCAGACTTTTCTGGAAAAGGCCTTCCTGGCTCGCCAGTTTGCCGTGCTCGACGCGCTTTCGAAGCCTGTGGCGGCATCGGCGGCCGATTGGTCGATCGCGGATCTCGAGCACCGGGCAGCTGAATCCGAAGCGCTCGGCGCGGCGGTTGCCCGCTATCTCGCCCTGCGCCGGCCGCTGCCGGGTCGGCGCGCCTTCGTCACCGCTGGCGGCGATGTCGTCGCGGCGGCGGATTGGCCGGTCCATCTCAGGGAAATCCGTCGCACGGCGATGACGCTCGCGGCGAATGCGGAGCATTGCCGGGTGCTCGCCGAGGCGCGCTCCGCATAAGGGCAAGATGATGCGGCGCGGGCGGGGGAGGGGCTCGACTGCCGTTGCGTTGGCCCGGGCGGGAAACCGGAAAAACCACCCTGTTCCCCATACCGCCACGTCCGGTTGACGCGCGCTGCATCAGGAAGGCAACCCGCGAGTTCGGCTTCGGTTCCGGCCTAACGCTTTGTCGGATCGCGGTTTCTTCACGCGAACCGGTATCCGCGACGCTCGCAAGCGCTCCGGGAGGCCCCGCCGCCCCGGGA
>JAEWAD010000171.1 GCA_023391905.1 Pseudomonadota bacterium
CCCTCAGGATGCGTCGCGTCGCCAGCGCCCAGTAGCCGGTCTGCTCGGTATCGAACGGCGCGAAAGGCCCGTTGCCGCGGACGCGCAGAAAATGCGTGACCAGCACCAGCCAGCGCGCGGCGATCGCGCCGGGATTGCCGGAAAACAGGTAGAGCAGCGCATGAAACAGGAAGACGAGACACGCCACCGGCCGCGGCAGCTCATTCTTGATTCGGACGCGTTCGGCGGCGGAAAGGCGGTGATAGGGCCACTTCGCCTGTTCCGGCAGGGCAATGACCTCGATGCCGCCGACACGCTGGCGTGTCATCTGCGGCTCCCGGCCAAGTACATTCACGATCAGCATATCGGACGCTTCAGAAGAAGCCCCCAGCGTCATCGCAAGGCTGACCTCCGCTCCACCGACGGAATGCGGAGAATAACACTCGGTAATGACAAGAATATTGCGCTCCGGAACCACGCCTGGAGCGGGCAGATCCTGTCGCGTCATCTTCTTCAAGAGACGAAACAAATTCGAAATACCTTCAGATTACCCCACCAAAGGGATACACCACGAGGCCAGATCGTCCACCCCCCGGTGGTTGCAGGATTGATCACGGCAACCATGCTGTGCAGCGAGACGAGACGGATGCAGCGTCGGGAATGTGTGCTAGTTTCGTTTCGCGCTTCGACCGAACCATCCGAAAGCCGACCCCCATGCCTCCGACGCGACAGACCGCCATCCTCGAGATCGCCAAGCAGCGTGGCCGCGTTTTGGTCGATGAGCTCGCCGCCCAGTTCGGCGTGACGCCGCAGACGATCCGCAAGGACCTGAACGATCTCTGCGACCGCAAGCTGATGGCCCGCACGCATGGCGGCGCCATCCTCGCCTCCGGCATCGAGAATGTCGGCTACGAGGCACGCTCGCAGATCGCCGCGCGCGAAAAGGCGGCGATCGGCCAGGCGGTGGCGGCGATCGTGCCGAACGAGGCATCGCTGTTCATCAACATCGGCACCACCACCGAAGCGGTGGCGCAGGCGCTGCTGCAGCACCAGGGCCTGATGGTGATCACCAACAACATCAACGTCGCCCACATCATGCGGCCCTATCCGCAGATCGAGGTGGTGATCGTCGGCGGCGTCGTGCGCAGTTCCGATGGCGGCATCGTCGGTGAGGCGGCGATCGATTTCATCCGCCAGTTCAAGGTCGACTACGCCATCGTCGGCACCTCGGCGATCGACGAGGACGGCTCGCTGCTCGACTACGACTTCCGCGAAGTGAAGGTGGCGCAGGCGATCATCGCCAATGCCCGCCACGTCATCCTCGCTTCGGATTCGACCAAGTTCGACCGCACCGCGCCGGTCCGCATCGGCAGCCTGAAGCAGATCCACACCTTCGTCACCGACCATTGCCCGAGCGAGCGGATCCGCGCCATCTGCGCCGAAAACGACGTCGAGCTGGTCGAGGCGCAGCCGCAGGTCGCGCGCCAGAGCGCCTGAACGCCACCGCCCTCGCTGCGGCGCACGCGCCGGCCGCCTTCGCGCCATGACCATCGGACGATCGCCACCGGCGCCACGCCGCCGGTCGAACGTGCACGCTGCCCTGCCGATCCCGCGATTCACGCAGCCCCGCCAACGGCTTGGATGAGGCCCCGCCGCCAGCGCCTCGCGCCCGATCACTTTCGCTTGACGCGCGTTATGCTTCGTTTATTCTCGATTTCAGGTTTCGGAATGAACCATCTATGCTGCGCCGCACAGGAGAGCGCCGCGTCGTGACCATGCTCGACATCTTCATCATCGGCGGAGGCGTGAACGGCTGCGGGATCGCGCGCGACGCGGTCGGCCGCGGCTATTCGGTCGGCCTCGCCGAGATGGACGACCTCGCGAGCGGCACCTCGTCCCGCTCGACCAAGCTGGTGCATGGCGGGCTGCGCTATCTCGAGCATTACGAGTTTCGGCTGGTGCGCGAGGCGCTGATGGAGCGCGAGGTGCTGTGGTCGAACGCACCGCACATCATCTGGCCGCTCCGCTTCGTGCTGCCGCACCACAAGGGCCTGCGCCCCGCCTGGCTGCTGCGCCTCGGGCTGTTCCTCTACGACCATCTCGGCGGCCGCAAGCTGCTACCGGCGACGAAGGCGCTCGACCTGACGAAGGACGCCACCGGCGCGCCGCTCAAGGGCGACTTCAGGCTCGGCTTCGAATATTCCGACTGCTGGGTCGACGACGCCCGCCTGGTCGTCCTGAACGCCCGCGACGCGCTCGACCGCGGCGCCGAGATCCTGACCCGCACCCGGGTCAAGGAGGCCGAGCGGATCGGCGATCACTGGCGGATCACCCTCGCCGACACGACGAGCGGCGAGACGCGGCAGATCGAGGCCCGCCTGCTGATCAACGCCGCCGGTCCCTGGGCCGACCGCGTGCTGCGGGCGCTGCCCGGCGCCGATGCCGGCCACCACGTGCGCCTGGTCCAGGGCAGCCACATCGTCGTGCCGAAGATGTTCGACCACGACCGCTGCTACATCTTCCAGAACGCCGACGGCCGCATCATCTTCGCCATTCCCTACGAGGATGATTTCACCCTCATCGGCACCACCGACCGCGACTACCAGGGCGAGTTGAAGGACATCGCGATCTCTGCCGAGGAGACGGATTATCTCTGCGCGGCGGCGAGCGAGTATTTCAAGAAGCCGGTGCGGCGCGAGGACATCGTCTGGAGCTATTCCGGCGTCCGCCCGCTCTATGACGACGGCGCCACCAGCGCCCAGGAAGCAACGCGCGAATATGTGCTGAAGGTCGACGGCGCCGCCAGCGCGCCGAAGATCATCAACGTGTTCGGCGGCAAGATCACCACGTCGCGGCGGCTGGCAGAGCACGTGCTGCAGCATGTCGAGACCGTGCTCGGCAAGCGCGGCGAGGCCTGGACGATGAAGGCGCCCCTCCCCGGCGGCGATTTCCCCGTCCAGGGCTTCGACGCGCTGGTCGCCGGCCTCGAAGCCGACTATCCGGCGCTCGATCGCGCCCTCGTCAGGCGGCTCGCCCGCCACTACGGCACGCGCGTCCGACGCATCCTCGGCCCGGCCAGGACGGAGGCCGATCTCGGCCGCGCGTTCGGCGCTGGACTCACGGAAGCGGAAGTCCACTATCTCATCGACCAGGAATGGGCGCGGAGCGCCGCCGACATCGTCTGGCGGCGCACCAAGCTCGGTCTTCGGATGACGGCGACGGAGATCGCCGCGCTCGACGACTTCATGCGCAATGCCATGCAGGAGAGACTACCGACAGCGGCCCAATAGAGAGCGCCGTATCGGGCACGGGAGGAGCCATGCTCGAACTGAGGCAAGTGACCAAGAAGGTCGGAGCGGCAACGCATATCGAGGACGTCTCGCTCGTCCTCGAAAGCGGCTCGCTCAACGTGCTGCTGGGCCCGACGCTTTCCGGCAAGACGACGCTGATGCGGCTGATGGCCGGGCTCGACACGCCGACCAGCGGCGATGTGTTCATGAACGGCGCCAAGGTGACCGGCGTGCCGGTCCAGAAGCGCAACATCGCCATGGTCTACCAGCAGTTCATCAACTACCCGACGCTGACCGTCTACGAGAACATCGCCTCGCCGCTCCGCGTCGCGGGCGTCGCCCACGCCGAGATCGACCGGCGCGTGCGCCAGGCGGCGGAGCTGATGCGGCTGACGTCCATGCTGGAACGGACGCCGCTGGAGCTTTCCGGCGGCCAGCAGCAGCGCACCGCGCTCGCCCGCGCCGTCGTCAAGCGGGCCGACCTCGTCCTGCTCGACGAGCCGCTCGCCAATCTCGACTACAAGCTGCGCGAGGAACTGCGAGCCGAGCTGCCGCGCCTCTTCGCCGAGACCGGCGCCATCTTCGTCTACGCCACCACCGAGCCGACCGAGGCGCTGCTTCTCGGCGGCAACACGGCGACGCTATCCAAGGGCCGGGTCACGCAGTTCGGGCCGACGACCGAGGTCTATCGCCGCCCGGCCGACCTGATCACCGCGACCACCTTCTCCGACCCGCCGATGAACACGCTGCGCGCGACGAAATCGGGCGGCGCAATCGCGCTCGCCGACGGCGCCACGCTGCCGGCGACCGGCCGCCTCGCCCGCCTCGGCGACGGCGCCTACCTCTTCGGCTTCCGTCCGCACGACCTGCATCTCGAGCCGGGCGCGGGCGACACCATCGCCGTGCCGGCGACGGTCGCGATCACCGAGATCACCGGGTCGGAAAGCTTCGTGCATCTCGACGCGCCGGACGGCCGCTGGGTCGGGCTGATGCACGGCATCAAGCCGATCGAGATCGGCGCCCGCGTCGAGGTCCGGCTCGATCCGGAACGCTTCTTCGTGTTTTCCGCCGACAGCGGCCGCGCCGTCGTGACGCCACCGGCGGCCGCCGCCTGAAGGGAGGATGAGATGGCCAGGATCGACCTTCGCAATCTCGCCCACGCCTACGGACCGAACCCGAAGGAGCCGCGCGACTATGCGCTGAAGCCGCTGAACCACACCTGGGAGGATGGCGGCGCCTACGCGCTGCTCGGGCCGTCCGGCTGCGGCAAGACCACGCTGTTGAACATCATCTCCGGCCTGATCACGCCGAGCCAGGGCCAGGTGCTGTTCGACGGCGTCGACGTTACCGCCATGCCGACCGAGGCACGCAACATCGCGCAGGTGTTCCAGTTCCCGGTCATCTACGACACCATGACCGTCTACGACAATCTCGCCTTCCCGCTCAGAAACCGCCGCGTCCCGGCGCCGGCCGTCGATGCGCGGGTGCGCGAGATCGCAGCCATGCTGGAAATGACCGACGTGCTCGGGAAGCGCGCCCGCGGGCTGACGGCCGACGCGAAGCAGAAGATCTCGCTCGGCCGCGGCCTGGTCCGCTCCGATGTCGCCGCCATCCTGTTCGACGAGCCGCTCACCGTGATCGACCCGCTGCTCAAATGGCAGCTCCGCTCGCAGTTGAAACAGCTGCACAAGAAGTCCGGCTACACCATGGTCTATGTCACGCATGACCAGACCGAGGCTCTGACCTTCGCCGACAAGGTGGTGGTCATGTTCGACGGCGAGGTGGTGCAGATGGGCACGCCGGCGGAACTGTTCGAACGGCCGGCCCACACCTTCGTCGGCTATTTCATCGGCTCGCCCGGCATGAACGTGCTCGCCGCCGAGGTCGACGGCACGGTCGCGACCGTCGACGGCCGGGAGATCCGCCTGCCGCGCGCCTATGGCAAGTCGACGCCCGACCGCAAGGTCGAGCTCGGCATCCGGCCGGAATTCGTGCGCGTCGCGCGCGGCGAAGGCCTGCCGGTGACGATCCGCAAGGTCGAGGACGTCGGCAGCTACAAGATCGCCCGCCTGGCCCTTGGCAAGCGCGAGATCGCGGCGATCGCGCCGGAGGGGACAGAGTTCCCCGCCGACGACGTCGGCGCCGTGTTCGATCCCGCCCATTTGAACGTCTATGTCGACGGCCACCTCGTCGACGGCACGCCGGTCCGGGGAGCCTGACCATGGACAGACCCACCAACCAGAAGGCCTGGTTCCTCGTCCTGCCGGTGCTGCTGCTGGTCGCCTTCTCGGCGGTCATCCCGCTGATGACGGTGGTGAACTATTCGGTCCAGGACACCTTCGGCAACAACGAGTTCTTCTGGGCCGGAACGGCCTGGTTCGAGGAGATCCTGCATTCCCGGCGTTTCCACGAGGCGTTGGCGCGCAACCTGATCTTCTCCGCCATCATCCTCGCCATCCAGATCCCGCTCGGCATCGTCGTCGCGCTCTCGATGCCGAGAAAGGGCATCGGCGTCTCGATCTGCCTGGTGTTGATGGCGCTGCCGCTGCTCATCCCGTGGAACGTCGTCGGCACGATCTGGCAGGTGTTCGGCC
>JAEWAD010000236.1 GCA_023391905.1 Pseudomonadota bacterium
GGCCTGGGCCGCCCTGCCGATTAGTCAGGCCGTCAGGCGCATGCAGGCGTTCTCGAACGGCAGGCCTTCGTCGTCGTGCTCGCGGCGCGAGAGCTCCGTGAAGCCCAGCCGGCCATAGAACGACATCGCCTGAAGGTTGCGCGTGTAGACTTCCAGCTCCAGCTCGCCCTTGAGCGCCAGGGCGTGCGCGCCCAGCCTACGACCGGCGCCAAGGCCCTGGTGCCGCGGCGAAACGAACAGCCCGCCGACGAAGTGGTCGAGCAGGCTGATGAAGCCGACCGCCTGTCCCTGGTGGCAGGCCACCCAGGTCTCGGCGCTGGGAAGATAGAGCGTTTCGATCAGATGGCGCTGCTCCTGCAGGCGCCGCGCGCCGAGAAAGCCATGCGCCGAGGTGGAGGCGTCGAACCAGATGGTCGACAGCGCTTCGAGGTCCGTTGCCCGGTCATAGGCACGGATCGTCAGATCTGCGGAATTCATGATTTTTCCAAAGAAGTGAATGCGAACAAAGACAGCGTCCATTCGGACGCCTCGGATCCCGTGTCGGGCGGGTCAGATGAAGTCTCTGCGCATTCGTCTCCTTCTTCTCGGGTCAGTCTCTAGAGCAGGCCGGCGCCGGGGGCAAGGACGGCTCCGGATTTCCATCCGGGCCTGGCCTTCGGCCGTCGCTACAGGTCGATCTCTTCCTCGAGGCCGAGCGCGGTGATCTCGGCGACGGCGCGCATCAGGATCGCGGCGGTGTGGTGCTGGGCGAGCGACGAAGCGCCGATCTTCGTCGCGATCGCCGCCTTCAAGGCGCGCCGGGCGTCGTTCAGTTCCGGGACGACGCCGGGGATGTCGCGGTCGGGGCGGTCGTCGCGCTGGCCGGTTTCGCCACGGCCGAGCCATTCGCGCGTGCGGGCGATGCGCCGGCCGATGGTGTCGAGATGCTCGAGGATCGCGTCCGTCGCGGCACGCTGGTCGGTGAGATGCCGTCGCCCGGATGCGGAGATCACATAGATCCGCTTCTGTCCCTCGGGCGAAACCCGGGCGTGGCCGGCCTCCTCGATGGCGGCGAGCGTCGGGTAGACGACGCCCGGGCTCGGGCTGTAGCTCCCGGATGTCAGCTCCTCGATCGCCTTGATGATCTCGTAGCCGTGGCGCGGCGCGGTGTCGAGCAGGGAGAGCACGACAAGCCGGAGATCGCCATCCGCCACCATGCGGCCGATGCGCAGGCCGCCCGCCCGGCCGCGATAGGCGCCCCCCGCCGTGCCGCCAGGCTCGGTCTCGAAGGCGCGGGCGGCGGAATGCTGCGTGCCCTGTCCGGGATCGGCGATGCCGCGTCGGTCGTCCGTCGCTCTGGGGTCCATGGTGTCGCCGATATATCGCAGGGTGTCATGCCCCGGCGGTTCCGCAGGGATTCGATCGAAAAGATATATCGTACGATATGTCGTCCGGCAATTCCGGAGATGATGGAGTTGCCGCTGGCGGCGCTCGGCCGGAGAGGCTGTCCCGGCCGGGGAAGCCCGACGTCTCGTCGATGGAATTGCGGCTGCTTGCGAGCGCCGGGGCGAGGCGGGCAGGGGCGCTCCCGGGCTTCCGAAGAATCGGCCGCATCCCTGCCGTAGCGTTCCTGTCGGATTGTTCTGGATTTATTTCCGGATTGCTTGTGTATTCGGTGCAATATTCAGATCTCAGGCAAGAATAGTTCGCATCCCATTCAATAAGTCGATCGATCCATCAGCTTGATCGAGGAAAGAAAGGGCCCGCCGGTGGGCGGCCGCCAGGGGAGGGAATATTGAGCATTTCCGTTGAGCCGAACGGCGCGGCGCCGGAGTTTGCGCCGCGCAAGGATCCCTACGCCGACAGCGCCAGTCTCGAATTCGGCTTTCGCACCCGACGGTTCCGGCTGGTGCAGGATCTGATCGAGAAATGCCTGGCCGAGCGCGACACGGTCCGCATTCTCGATATCGGCGGCACAGAGGCGTATTGGCGGATCGGCCGGGGCTTTCTGGAACGCCATCGCGGCCGGATCCGGATCGCGCTCGTCAACATCGATCGCGAGCCTGTCGCCGACACGGATCTGTTCGAGGCGTCGGTCGGCGACGGCGCCGATCCGCGCCTTTTGCAGGGGGAGACATTCGACCTGGTCCATTCCAATTCGGTGATCGAGCATGTCGGTGACTGGCCGCGCATGGTCCAGTTCGCGGAGAACACCCGGCGGCTCGGCCGCTTCTACTATGTGCAGACGCCGAACTACTGGTTTCCCTATGAGCCGCATTTTCGCTTTGCGGGATTCCAGTACCTGCCGAAGTCGATGCGGGTGGGCCTGATGATGCGCTACCAGCTCGGCTTCTTCCCGCGCGTCGACGATCGGGACGAGGCGCGCGATGTCGTCGATCATCACACGTTGATCTCGCGCCGGCAGATGCGACGCCTGTTCGGCGACGCAAGCGTCACCTTCGAGAAGGTCGCCGGCCTCAACAAGTCGATCATCGCCATCCGGGGCTGATCGCTTTCCCGTCCGTTTTGCCCGTCGGTCGCCCCGGCGCGCTCGCATGTGTGGCGCGCGTCATTGTAAGATGACGCGCCGCGCCCATGCTGCGCGGCGGGTCCGACATTCGAGATGAGCGACGCAACGCAGATGGACATGCCGACCGCGATACCGAGCCCCGCCACCAAGGAGATTCCGCTCGGCGAGCGGCGCTGGCGCAAGACGCTGTTCGGCATGCTGCTCGATTCGCGCGCTCGCTTCGGCGGCAAGCGCGAGGTGATCGAGGACAATCAGCGCAAGCCGCTCACCTTCGACCGCGTCGTGATCGGCGCGATGGTGCTCGGCCGGGTGTTCGCTCGCCGGACCGAGAAGGGCGAGCGCGTGGGCGTGCTGCTGCCGAACGTCGCCACCGTGGCGCCGGTCTTCTTCGGGCTCGTCGCCTTCGGTCGCGTTCCGGCCATGCTGAACTTTTCGGCCGGGCCGAAGAACCTGATGGTCGCCTGCAAGGCGGCGAAGGTCCGCCACGTCGTCACCTCGCGGCGCTTCATCGCCGAGGGCAAGCTCGACGACCTGATCACGGCGCTCGGCGAGCATGTCGAGATCATCTGGCTCGAGGACATCGGCAAGTCGGTCAGCACCTTCGACAAGGTGCGGGGCGTGGTCTCGTCCTGGTTCGCCCGCCGCCTGCATGGCTGGTCGGGCGCGAAGCCGGACGACGTCGCCGTGCTGCTCTTCACGTCAGGCTCGGAGGGGGCGCCGAAGGGCGTGGCGCTGACGCATGCCAACGTGCTCTGCAACGTCGAGCAGTTCTTGCGCACGCTCGAGCTTCGGCCGGACGATTCGCTGTTCAACCCACTGCCGGTGTTCCATTCCTTCGGCATGACGGTCGGCCTGATCGCGCCGTTCGCGATCGGCATGCGCGTGTTCTTCTATCCGACGCCGCTGCACTACAAGCAGATCCCGGCGCTTGTCCGCGACAGCGGTTCCACCATCCTGATCGGCACCGACACCTTCGCCGCCGGCTGGGGCCGCATGGCCGAGGACGGCGATTTCGCCAAGCTGCGCCTCGTCGTGCTGGGGGCGGAGAAGATCAAGCCGACGACGCGGACGCTCTGGCGCGACCGCTTCGGCATCGAGCTGTTTGAGGGCTATGGCGCGACCGAGGCGGCGCCCGTCGTCTCGGCCAACACGCCGCTCTATCACAAGGACGGCACGGTCGGCCGGCTGCTGCCGGGCATGTCCTATCGCATCGAGGCGGTGCCCGGCCTCGACGAGGGCGGCCGGTTCTGGATCACGGGACCGAACGTCATGCTCGGCTACATGCGCGAGACCGCGCCGGGCGTCTTGGAGAAGACGCCGGATGGCTGGCACGACACCGGCGACATCGTCAGCCTCGACGCCGAGGGTTACATCACCATTCGCGGCCGCGCCAAGCGCTTTGCCAAGATCGGCGGCGAGATGATCTCGCTGGCGGCGGTCGAGGCCTATGCCGCGCAGGTCTGGCCGGAGAACGTGCATGCGGCCGTCTCGGTGCCGGACGAGCGCAAGGGCGAGCAGATCGTGCTGGTGACCGAGCGGCCGGACCCGGACCGCAATGCGCTGATCGCCTCGGCCAAGGCGCATGGCGTGCCGGAGATCATGGTGCCGAAGCGGATCGTCACGGTCGCCGCCCTGCCGATCCTCGCGACCGGCAAGACCGATTACCCGGCGATCGCCGAGCTGGCGCGCGGCTAGCGCTTGCCGGCGACCTCGTCCGGCTGCCAGCCATAGATCCAGTCATAGCGGCGCAGCAGGCGTTCGCCGCCCAGCGCCGTCATGGTGACGTCGCGGGCCGCCGCCATCGGGCCGCCCAGGTGATAGATCTGGCCGGCCTGGCGGGCCGTGCGCCAGACGCGCGTCGCGCGCGGGCGGCGGATCGCCTCGAAGCGCTTCAGTGCCTCGGGAACCGGTGCGGCTGAAAGCGATTCCGCGAGAACATCGGCATCCTCGATCGCCATCGCCGCGCCCTGCGCCAGGAACGGCACCATGGCGTGCGCCGCGTCGCCGGTGAGCGCGATCCGGCCATGAACCCAGTTGCCGCGCGGGTCGACCTCGCTCAGGCACCAGCGCGTCCAGTTGAGGTCGAGCGCGGTGAAGCGGCCGACGAAGCGGGTGCTGTCGTGGTCGAAGCGGCGGCGCAGTTCCTCGGCGTTGCCGGGCGCGCTCCAGTCCGGCCCGTCCCAGTCTTCCTCGATGACGAGGATGACGTTGACGAGGCGGCCGCCACGCACCGGATAGATGACGACATGGGCGGCGCGGTTCAGAAGCACCGTGGTGCGGCCCTGCGGCAGGTCGCGCGGCACCAGGCCGATCGGGATCGTGGTGCGCCAGGCGGTGCGACCGCCGGGCTTCGCCGCCGCCGCGCCGGCAACGGCGCCGCGAAGCGTCGAGCGGACGCCGTCGGCGGCGATCAGGCAGTCGAGTTCATG
>JAEWAD010000239.1 GCA_023391905.1 Pseudomonadota bacterium
CACGATGTCCGACTTCAGCGAGTTGCCGACCATCATGCTGTGGGCCGGGCCGTCGGCGTGACGACTGAAGATCCGCTGGTAGGTGGCGGCATTCTTGTCGCTGACGATCTCGACCGCGTCGAAGAGATCACCGAGCCCGGAGGCCGCAAGCTTGCGCTCCTGGTCGAAGAGATCGCCCTTCGTGATCATGATCAGGCGGAAATTGCCGGCAAGCTGCTCCAGCGTCTCGCGCACATGCGGCAGCGTCTCGACCGGATGCACCAGCATATCGCGGCCGGCGGCGAGGATCTCGTTGATGGCCGACGAAGGAATGCGCCCCTCGGTCAGCTCGATCGCCGTCTCGACCATCGACAGGGTGAAGCCCTTGATGCCGAAGCCGTAGAGCTTGAGGTTCCGTCGCTCCGCCTCGTTCAGCCGGCTGGCGATCAGCGCGCGATCGGCATGCTCGGCCAGGAGGTCGATGAAACGCTGCTCGGTCAGCCGATAAAACTGCTCGTTCTGCCAGAGCGTATCGTCGGCGTCGAAGCCGATCGCGGTGAGGTTTGAGCTCGAAAACGACATGGATCGACCCATTGGCAACCCGTCAAAAGAAAATGGCGGGCCCGGAGACTAACCGGACCCGCCACGCATTTCCACGCGATCGCAAGAGCGATCAGGATTCGATCAGATCTCCTGGATCGCGGAGAGCTTCCAGGCGCCGCCATCCTTGCGGGCGAAGGTCCACAGTTCCGTAGTCTCGGTCAGCGCCTCGGCATCGCCCGAGAGAACCGCGCCACTCGCCCGGTCGCGCATCACGTCACGGCTCTCGTAGCGCATCGCCACGGTAGCGTAGTCCGTATCGCCCTCGCTCCAGGCCTCGGCGAGATCGCCCTGCAGCAGCGTCACGTCAGTGACGTCGTTGCGCTGGCCCTGCGTGGCGTTCTGGCTCAGCTCCTCGGAGAGATAGGACATGATCTCCGGTGTCGTGCGCTCGCGCAGAGCCGAATAATCCTCGCGGCCGAAGGCGCCCTGAACCTCGGTGAGCAGGCGCTGGAAATGGTCGAGATCGTCGCCGGTGATGCCGACCTCGTCATTGGCGTTCATCGCATTCGCGGGGCGTGCCTTCGCGGCGCCGCCACCGAAACCACCGAGGCCGGAGCCAAGGCCGCCCAGATTGCCAAGGCCGCTGCGCGGGGCCGCCTGCGGCGGGGCCGGGGACGGTGCGTCCGGGGTCATGCCGCGCGGCATGCCGGCCGGGCCGGCGCCAGCCGTCTGCGGCCGGTTGCGATTGGCGAAGAAGCGGAACAGGAACATCGCCGCGATCGCCAGCAGCGCGATCTGCAGGATGAAGCCGAGCGCGCCGGCCATGCCGCCGAGGCCGTTGCCGAGCAGCATGCCGATCAGGCCGCCCATCATCAGGCCACCGAGCATCGAGCCGCCGAAGCCGCCGAGGAAGCCCGGGCGCTTCGCCTGGGCGGCGGCGGGCGACGCGGCGTTGGTCGCCTGGCCCGGCTGCGTCATCGAGCGCTGCACGGGCTGCGCCGCGGACGGCGCCGTCGGCGTGGTCGGGGCGGACTGGAACGTCCGGCTGCCGCGGCTGCCGAAGCTGCCACCGCGCCGGGCGTCGGCGTCATCGATCACAGCGAAGCTCATCGCCGTGGCGATTCCCAAGATCGCCAAGAATGCCGGTGTGCGCTTGCCGAGTGCCATTGTCCGTCCGTCTCCCCTGTGTGAGCGGGTCCCTTTGACCCGCGTCTGGCCGATATAGGAATCGTTCCAGGGTATTTGGAGAGGGCGGGCCGCATTTTCTCGAAGATTTGCGACAGCGAGACGCCGTGCTATTGGCTCGCCGCATGACATACAAGGTTGCCGCCCTCTACCAGTTCGCCGCCCTGCCCGATTACGAGGCCCTGCGCGCGCCCCTCTTCGATGTCTGCGAAGCCCTCGGGATCCGCGGCACGCTGCTGCTCGCGCCGGAAGGCATCAACGGCACCGTCGCCGGAACGGACGAGGCGATCGACGCGCTGATCGAGGCGCTCACCACCGGCCCGCTCTTCGACGGTCGGCTCGGTGATCTCGAACTCAAGTTCTCCACCGCCGCCGAAATGCCGTTCAAGCGGCTCAAGGTGCGGCCGAAGAAGGAGATCGTCACCCTCGCCCAGCCGCAGGTCGATCCGACCCAGCAGGTCGGCACCTACGTCGCGGCGGAAGACTGGAACGCGCTGATCCGCGATCCCGACGTCATCGTCGTGGACACGCGCAACCGCTTCGAGGTGAAAATGGGGACGTTCGAGGGCGCGCTCGATCCCGAGACGCGAAAGTTCTCGCAGTTCCCTGACTTCGTCAGCCGCACGCTGGATCCCGCGACCAACAAGAAGGTCGCCATGTTCTGCACCGGCGGCATTCGCTGCGAGAAGGCGAGCTCCTACCTGCTGTCGCAGGGCTTCGCCGAGGTGTTCCACCTGAAGGGTGGCATCCTCAAGTATCTCGAGACGATCCCGCCCGAGCAGAGCCTGTGGCAGGGCGAATGCTTCGTCTTCGACGAGCGCGTCGCGCTCGGTCATGGGC
>JAEWAD010000241.1 GCA_023391905.1 Pseudomonadota bacterium
CGCCGAAACGGCCCGCGCGTCAGCGCCCGGCCGTTGCTGCCGGCGCTGAAGGCCAGACGAAACCGCAGGAGACGACCGCGTAGGTCACCAGCCCTCAGGCCGGCTCGTCGTGACCCGGAATGCGCTCCCGCACGAGCGCCGCCATGTCTGCCGCGTCGGGCCTGTCCCGCGTCAGGCCCTCGACGACGCCATGCCGGTCGGGCAGCGTCCGGTTCTGGCTGACCTTCCACTTGCCCTCGATCCGGGCGATCGGAATCTCCAGCCCGACGATGCCCTTCAACTGCCCGGCGACGAAGGGCGCGGGCGCATCATCGACGCTCCACGGCACCTGCCGCTCGCGCTCGCTGGCGTCCGTCAGTTCGCCTACCTGCCGACGCAGCCAGTCGGGATCGTCGATCACGCGCGGCGTGCCCCAGGCATGCACGGTCACGTAGTTCCAGGTCGGCACGACCTTATGGTTCTCGGCCTTCGAGGCGTACCAACTCGGCGTCACATAGGCGTTCGGGCCCTGAAACAGCACCATGGCCTCGGATCCGGCGCGCAAGGCGGCCAGCTGGTCATTCGCTTTGGCGAGATGGGCGCGCAACATGCCCCGCTCTCCCGAGCCGGGATCGACCAGAAACGGCACCAGATTGGCCATCAGCCCGCCCTCGCCGCTCGTCACCAGCATGGCGAGCGGATGGGCGCGCATCAGCCCATGCATCACATCGAGCCGGTCTTCGCGGAAATGGGGCGGCTGGTACAAGGCGGGTCCTCGCGGGTCTCAGGCAGCGATCCTGCCACCCGCGCCCCGCCGTCGGCAAGGACCGCTCAGACGGCGTCGTTGAAACGATACTCGTGCACGCTGTCGTTCGGGTCGATCACCGTGCCGTCCTCGTTCACGTAATTCGGGCCGACCGGCACCTTGCCGTATCCGCCGGGGATGTCGAGCACATAGGTCGGCTGGGCGAGGCCGGACAGGCGACCGCGCAGAGCGCGCATCAAGGCCTGCCCCTCCGCGATCGAGGTGCGGAAATGGCTGGTGCCCGGCGCGAGATCGCCGTGATGCAGGTAGTAGGGCTTCACGCGGTTCTCGACGAAGCCGCGCATCAGCGCCGCCATCGTCTCCGGATCGTCGTTGATGCCCTTGAGCAGGACCGTCTGGCTGACGAGCGCGATGCCCGCATCGGCAAGGCGCGCCAGAGCCACCCGCGCCTCCGCCGTCAGCTCGCGCGGGTGGTTGGCGTGGATCGCGACGTAGACGGTCTTGCCGGCATTGCGCAGCGCCGCCACGAGCTCCGGCGTGATGCGGGCGGGATCGACGACCGGCACGCGCGTGTGGAAGCGCAGGATCTTCACGTGATCGATGGCGCGGAAGCGCTCGAGCAGCTCGGCGAGCCGGCGCGGGGTGATCACCAGCGGGTCGCCGCCGGTGAAGACCACTTCCCAGATATCCGGCCGCGCCTGCACATAGGCCAGCGCCTGTTCCAGCTCCGCCGCGCCCAGCATGGTCGGTCCGCCCGGCCCCACCGTCTCGCGGCGGAAGCAGAAGCGGCAATAGACGGCGCAGACATGCACGAGCTTCAGGAGCACGCGGTCCGGATATCGGTGCACCAGGCCGGGTACCGGGCTGTGCGCGTCGTCGCCGATCGGATCGGCGCGCTCCTCGGGCAGCGTCGTGAGCTCCGCCGTCGACGGCACGAACTGCGCGGCGATCGGATCGTTCACATCGCCCGGATCGATCAGGCCCGCAACCGCCGGCGTCACCGCAACGGCGTAGCGCTCCGCGACCTGCTCCAGCCCCGAACGCGCGGATTCCGGCACGAGCCCGGCCTCGACCAGGGCTGCGGGCGAACGGAGCGTCAGCGATTTCTCGAACGGAACGACGGGTGAACGCGGCATGGCCGCACTCTTTCGATCATTCGGACGCCGGTGTCCAGATCACCGAATCGATTCGGGGCGCCCCAGTGGCCAGCATGACAAGCCGATCGAAGCCGAGCGCGATGCCGGAGGCGGGCGGCATGAGGGCGAGCGCGGCGAGAAAATCCTCGTCGAGCGGATAGCGCTCGCCGTAGAGCCTCTCCTTCTCGTCCATGTCCGCGTTGAATCGACGGCGCTGCTCGACGGGATCGGTGAGTTCGCCAAAGCCGTTCGCAAGCTCGACGCCACAGCAATAGAGCTCGAAACGCTCCGCGACGCGCGGATCGTCCGGCTTCGGCCGTGCAAGCGCCGCCTCGATGACAGGGTATTCGCACAGGATCGTCGGCCGCCCCTGCCCCAGCTTCGGCTCCACCTTCTCCGAAATGATCCGGCTGAAGATGTCGCTCCAGCTATCATCCTCCACGATGCGGATTCCCGTTTCTTCGGCCTGGACCGCCAGCGCATCGCGATCGGCCGCCCCATCGGCGGAGATCGTCGCGAGCAGGTCAATGCCGGCAAACTCGAGGAACGCCTCGGCGACCGTGACCCGCTCGGGTTCGGCGAATGGGTCCGACTCGGCGCCGCGATGCGCGAAGCGGTGGCTGCCTGCCGCCTCGGCGGCACTGGCGAGCAACTCGGCGCAATCCGCCATCAGCGCCTCGTAGGGCGTCCGGGCGCGATACCATTCGAGCATCACGAATTCACAGGCGTGGCGCGGCCCCAGTTCGCGGTTTCGGAACACGGGGCCGAGCGAATAGATGCGCTCCTCGCCGGCAGCCAGCAGCTTCTTCGCCGCGAATTCCGGAGAGGTGTGGAGATAGAGCGGTTGGCGGGTGCCGTCCGGAAAGATCCGCTCGGTGGCGAAGGCGTGCAGATGCGCCTCGTTTCCGGGCGAAACCTGAAGGATGCCGCACTCGACCTCGAGGAAGTCCTGAATTCGAAACCAGTCGTGCATCGCTGCCTTTATCCGCCCACGCTGCAGCAGCAGCGGACGACGATCCGCGTACACATGAGGCGACCACCAGGGGGACGCACGAGTCATTCGCTCAATTCTCCTGTCGTACGGGCGGGGCCCGTCCGCCGGCGCCGATCAATTTCGACTGGCGCGCACGAGCGGAATCGCTATGGTGCGCGCCATTATCGCGCCCTTGTACGGCGCCGACGCCAATCTGAGGATAAATTCGTGAAGGTTATCGCCAGCCAGGTCCGCAAGGGCAATGTTCTCGAGATCGACGGCAAGCTCTACACCGTCCTGATCGCTGAAAGCTTCCATCCCGGCAAGGGCACGCCGACGACGCAGATCGACATGCGCGGCCTTGCCGACGGCGTGAAGATCTCGAACCGCTACAAGACCACCGAGCAGGTCGAGCGCGCCTTCGTCGAGGACCGTGACTTTTCGTACCTGTTCCAGGACGGCGAAGGCTACACCTTCATGAACACCGAGAACTACGAGCAGCTGATCGTTTCGGCGGCCGTGATCGGTGACTCGGCTCCCTACCTCCAGGAAGGCATGGTCGTCCGCCTGTCGATCTTCGACGAGCAGGCCGTCGGCATCGTCCTGCCGCAGCGCATGACGCTCGAAGTCGTCGAGACCGAGCCGACCACCAAGGGCCAGACCGCCTCGTCGTCCTACAAGCCGGCGATCCTGTCGAACGGCGTCCGTACCGCGGTTCCGCCGCATATCGGCCCCGGCACGCGGATCGTCGTGCTGACCGAGGACGGCTCCTACGTCGAGCGCGCCAAGGACTGACTTGGCTGCAGCCATCCGCCAGGGTGAGAACTTTTTTGTGGCGCCGGATCCTTGTCCGGCGCCATTTCTTTTTGCGCCATCGGCGTCTGCGGACATTCTCGGAAGCCCACAAGGTTCCGTAACGTCCACTAGCGCCAAGCAGACCACGGACCGGCCTGCCCCGTCTTCGGTTTTCGACGGCATGGGCACCTTCAAACTGGAACAGGTCAGAAAAGACCAACTGAGATATTAGCCGGCCCTGTCGACGACTGACTTGATCAAAATATAGTTCAACTCTTCTATTGACTTCATTGCCCGTTATCCGTGAATCTGGTTGTGGGTCGGACTGGGGGGTCCCGCGCGCATCGTCGAGCCATTCGGTGTGCGCCACGGACGCCTCAGGGCGCGGTGGGCAATGACATGATGATCAGCATCTTCGTTCTGGGCGTTGGCGCGCTTCTCTTTGCCGCGGCTGGCATTCTGACGAGCGATCTGGTGCACAGCTTCGCGCCCTATTCGCTGTTCCTGCTCATCAGTGTCGCCATGTCGCTCGCCCTGGGACTGCTTCTGTATAGGGGACAGCTCCGCCTCAAGCGTGCGCTCGGGCGATCCTATCGGAAGCAGCGCCAGCTCAATGCCAGCGCCCGGACCGATACGCTCACTGGGCTGCCCAACCGCACAGCGTTCATGCGGGCGCTCGACAAGGGCCTCGCCCGCTCTGTCGACGGCGGCCTGTCGGTAACCGTCCTCCTTATCAATCTGGACCGCTTCAAGTCCGTCAACGACACGTATGGGCATTCGGCCGGCGACGACGTGCTGCTGGAGACGGCGCGCCGGCTCGGTACCTTCAAGGAAGCCGGAACCACCCTCGCCCGACTCGGTGACGATGAATTCGCCGTCCTGCTGGAGAACGACGGTGACGTCATCGCCGAGCGCATCGGACGGCGCCTGCTCGAGTGCCTGGCGGCGCCGATCCCGATCACTACCGGCTTCGTCAGGCTTGGTGCGACCATCGGACTGGCGACGTCGACAGAATGCGCCGGCACGGCGGAAACGCTCCTGCGGGCCGCCGACGTGGCGCTCCGCGACGCCAAGCGTCACGCCCGCGGCACGGTGCGCGTGTTCGAAGCCGGCGTCGACCAGGCCCTGGAGGATCGCCGCATTCTCGAGCTCGACCTGCGACGCGCTATCGCAGCCGGCGAGATCGTGCCCTACTATCAGCCGCTGATCGCCCTCAACGGCGACCGTCTCATCGGTTTCGAGGTTCTCGCCCGGTGGCAGCATCCGAAGCTCGGCGTCATCCCGCCAGCCTCCTTCATCTCGCTGGCCGAGGAATCGGGCCGCATCGGCGAGATGTTCGAAATGCTGCTGACGCGCGCCTGTGCCGACGCCCGCAACTGGCCTTCGGACCTCCGGCTCTCCGTGAACATTTCTCCGATCCAGTTCGCCGAGCGCTACATGGCGGCGCGGATCCTGGCGATTCTCTCGCGCGCCAATTTTCCGCCGTCGCGCCTGGAGCTTGAGATCACCGAAAGCTCGCTGGTCAACGAAGTCTCCTCGGCGCGCGACATCCTCAACACCCTGCGCGGAGCGGGCGTCTCCGTCGCGCTCGACGATTTCGGAACCGGCTATTCCAGCCTGCGCCACCTGAGCGACCTGCCCGTCGACCGGCTGAAGATCGATCGTGACTTCGTCGCGAGCGCGCAGCGCAACGAGGAGGACTGGCGGCTGATCCGCGCCATCGTGCAGCTTGCCGGGGCGTTCAACCTCGCCACCACGGCCGAGGGAATCGAGGCGCCGGAGATCTTGTCGACGCTGCGCGAACTCGGTTGCGACATCGGCCAGGGCTATCTGTTCGGCCGCCCGGTTTCGGCCGAGCAGACCAGCCTCTGGCTCCAGCAGCGACCGAAGCTCCGCGCCCTCGCCTCCTGACGGTGCGTCCGGCATGGATCTGCCTCGGATCTGACGCAATTCAGGCAGAGCAAGACGAAAATCATCGGCATGGACTCCCCATCATGAGACAGCAGCCGCTCAACCAGCGTTTGCGCATCCACCTGATCCAGACGAGTGCCCTTTTCATCGCAGCCGCGCTGCTGCTGGCGCGCCCCGTCTTCAGCGGCGAGACCCACGAGCTGATCGAAATGACGGGCTTCGCGCTGGTTCTCGTCTGCGTCGCCGGGCGGATGTGGAGCATCCTCTACATCGGCGCGCGCAAGAATCGCGATCTGACGACGCTCGGCCCCTATTCGATGACGCGCAATCCGCTCTACCTGTTCTCGACCATCGGGGCGGTGGGGGTCGGGCTCATCTACGGCTCCCTCGTCGTCGCGCTGCTGCTGGGCGCGCTCAGCTACGCCGCCTTCCTGCTTACGGCCCGCAAGGAAGCCGACCACCTGCGCGTCCTGTTCGGCGAGCGCTATGCCGCCTATGCCGAGCGGACTCCGATCTTCTGGCCGAACCCGGCACTCTATCGCGACTCGGCCGAGATGGCCTTTTCGCCGGACGCCCTCCGCCGCACCTTCCTCGACGGCCTTCTCTTCCTCGCCATCTTCCCGGCCATGGAAGCGCTCGAATATCTCCAGTCGAGCCAGATCCTTCCGGTCCTGTTCCGCTTCTTCTGAGACTCGCGTCTTGGCCGGCGCGCCAGCGCCGGCTGCTCTATCCAGCCGAGCTGCGGGCCGATCAGCCAGCCCCTTCAGCCTGAACTCGGTTCAGACGGCGGGCGTAGTCCGGCGTCCTCGCCTCCGATTCCGCATCATGCGGTCCGCAATCGGAATGGACTCTCCTCGCGCCGCTCAGTAGCGTGCGAGAGCTACGTCAGCATTGGCCGCGAAAGAACTTGCACAGGGCAGCGCTGACGTAGCGGAGCGATCGATCGCTGGAAACAGAGGCGGGGAAATATCGATGAGGCTTACACTATCTAGTCTTGCAGCCGTGCTTCTGGTGAGCATCGGCGGGCCGGCAACGGCGCAGACCATCAGCTATTCGGATGCCGGGGCGCTGCTCGCCAAGAGCTGCGGCAAGGACATCGAAAAATACTGCCCGAATGTCAATCTCGGAGGCGGCGCGCTGAAGGATTGCCTTGCCGCCCAGGCTTCCAAGATCAATCCGCAATGCATAGCGGATTACAAGGCCATCATCGTGTCGCTCGACGCCCGCGTCGCGGCACAGGCCGCCGTGACCAAGGCCTGCCGGGGCGACGCGACGCAGTTCTGCCAAGGCACGGCGCCCGGCAATGCGCATTATCTCAACTGCCTGAATGCCGCCAAGAAGGTCGTCAGCAAGCGTTGCACGACCGCCATCACCAACGCCGGCTGGAATTGAATCATGGCGAACCGCATCCATACGAGTTTTCGCGTCCTGTCCGGCTCGCGCGCCCTCGCCCTGACCGCAGCCGTCCTGCTGGCCGGCGCGATGACCGACCACGCCAGCGCGCAGACGGCGCTGAGCGGCAGTCAGATCGTGCAGACGATGAACAGCGCCGCCCGCGCGGCCCCGCCCGGCCTCTCCGCAGCCCTGATCCGGCAGGCCGTGGAGCAACACATGATCGACAATCCGGGCATGCCGATCACCTGGAAGCCGCTCGATCTGCTCGACAGCCTGGCCCAGATCGATGTCCAGATCCAGTTCGCACTCAATTCGGCGATTATCCGACCGGAGTCCTATGCGACCATCGGCTCGATCGCCGATGCGCTGCATCATCCGGTACTGGGCGGCTACAAGTTCGTCGTCGCCGGCAACACCGATACGACGGGCAACCGCAAGGCCAATCTGGCGCTCAGCCAGGCTCGCGCCGATGCAGTCGTCGAGGCCCTGACGACGATCTATCGCGTCGACCCTGCCCGCGTCGAAGCCGTCGGGCTGGGCCAGGAAGCCTTGCAGGACATCAAGAATCCGAAGAACCCGATCAATCGTCGGGTGCAGCTGATCAATATCGGCAAGTACCTTCCGGGGAAATAGCCAGGCCTCCGGCCCGCCTCCCTGGGCGCACCAAGCTGGATGCGCTACGAGGCGCCCCGGACTTGCGATAGAGCTCAGACAGCGGCGCGCAACGAGCGCGCCGCTCCGCTAGTCGGAACGCCGTTCAGCGGCGGCTCTATGCGCGAGGAGGATGCAGCAGGAGGTCCAGCCGCGCACATCGAGCGCCAGCTCGCGCGACTTGAAGTCCTGCTCTTCGGCGACGAGGTCCTTACCCTCGACGAAGGTGCGGCGGGCGATTTCGGGCATTCCGGCCTCCTTCACGAAGGCCGGTGCATATCCGATTCCCCGCCCTATGTGGTCTGCATGGGACCTTTGCAGATGGTAATCGCCAACGTAGCAGTATAGCCTCCACCGGCCGCGAGCTACGGCCCACGAAAGACGAGAGGCAGAAAGCTCGTCACGACCAAGGCTGCCAACAAGAACGTTCCCGAAAATTCGCCCACACTATTCCGACTTCTTCTCGACTGTTAGGCCGCCAGGCCATCTGGCGTAATTGCGGAGCATGAGAATGAATGTTTGTAGAAGGTTTTGTGCTATTCGCTAACCGCGTCTTTAGCCTTGATGAGCGCAGCTTCATGGGCTCAGGAAACCAAGGGCTGGAATCGAACCGTTAGAACCGCGGATTATTTGGAACCCGCCATTCCCCATCCGGCGCAGCAGCAGAGTGCTCTGGAAAAGCTGCAGAAGCTGGCGGCGAAGACAGGGCAGAAGCCCAACATCCTCATTATCCTTGTCGATGACATGGGCTATGGCGACCCGGGAGCCTTCGGCGGCGGGGCGATGCTCGGCGCACCAACACCCAACATTGACCGCCTAGCGGAAGAAGGCCTTAAGTTGACTTCCGCATATGCGACGCCGGTCTGCACCCCTTCCCGCGCGGCGTTGATGACCGGACGAATTCCGGCTCGGAGCGGCCTCACCCGCCCCCTGCTGGCGAGTGATCGCCCCACGAAAAACCCATGGGCCGACGAGGTGACTGCCGCGAAGCTGCTCAGCGACAGCGGATATGTGACCGGCCTCTCTGGCAAGTGGCATATCGGCGAAGGCAAGGGCATGCAGCCGCAGGACGTGGGCTATGACGAGTTCCATGGCTTCCTGTCGGTCGTCAGCGAATACACGCAGTACATGAACATCAACAAGTATCCGCAGCTGATACTCGACCCCGATCGGCTGAAGACGTTCAAGGGCCTGAGCGAATACAACGGTATTGTGGAAGGCAAGATGGGCGGCGATCTCAGGATCGTCTACCCGCTCGAAACGCCTCAGCAAATGGGGAACGTCGACCAGGACTTCGCCAACTGGTCCGTCGATTTCATCAAGCGGGCCAGCGATGCCAAGAAGCCATTCTACCTCATCCACGCCTTCGCCAAGGTTCACTTCGACAACTACCCCGGCGACGGCTATCAGGGTCGCAGCCCAGCGAAGCTTCCCTACCGTGATGCAGTGGTTGAGGTGGACGACATCGTCGGGCGCCTGACCCAAACCCTCCGAGACACCGGACAGGCCGAGAACACGCTCGTCGTCTTCATCTCCGACAACGGCCCGGAAGAAGACTCGTATCCCGATTCAGGCTTCACGCCCTTCAAGTCAGGCAAGGGAACGACGTGGGAAGGCGGCGTGCGCATCCCCGCGATCGCGTATTGGCCAGGCATGATCAAGTCCGGACGTGTCAGCGACGGCCTCTTCGACATCATGGACCTGTTCAACACCTCGCTGAAGCTGGGCGGCATTGAGGAGAAGATCCCCACCGAGCGGTACCTCGATGGCATTGACCAAACTGGTTTCCTGCTCCCCGACGATGGAGAAACCGCCCGTCAGGCTGTTTTCTCCTACAACCAGGCTGAGTTTTCGGCTCTGCGGTGGCAGAACTTCAAGGCATACTTCAAGGTGATGCCCTTCGATCAGCCATTCTCCAACATCAGCATGTCGACGTTCGTGCCGATCGGCGTTTCGCCTTGGGTGTTCGATATCTATCGCGATCCGAAAGAGCGCCTGACCCGCAGCAATGGCGACTATGAATGGATCTACGGCGCGATCCTCGAGATCCAGACCGCGCACGCCGCCACCTTCGCAAAGTACCCCAAGAAGGATATCGGCCTCGGTGTGGGCGGCGATCCCCGTTAGGCCCTCATGGGATCACCCTAAGGAAAGCCGCCACTGGCGGCTTTCCGCGGGCAAAGCCCAATCAGGATTTCCACCTAAGGCTGCCTCAACGGCCCAACGAGGCCCGGTGGCATCAGTGGCCCCACAGCCATGAACAGCCGGAGCAGCATCCACCAGAGCAAGATGCTCAGGGCGATCAGACCCGCCCACACAACAGCCCGCGTCACAGCCCTTCGCCAGGCAGCCCCATCCATGCCCCGCTCCCTCAGCCATCACGAGCCTATCGGCTACGCGGTAGACGGAGACAGGCGCCCGCTGTTTCCCGAGTTCATGGAACGACTCGACGCCATCAAGCGCAACCGGATCGGCGGCCTCATGCTCGTGCGCGACTGGCCGGACGAGAGAGCGGGAGTTCAGCTCCCCTGGCCCGCCGAAGAAAGGGCGGTCTCGACTATCTGCGCCATCGCGTCAGGAAGGTGATGTCCGATGCCGGCCTCCGGCCGGAGTTGACCTTGACCTCGTTCCGTCATGGCGGCTTTACCGAGGGCGCGGACGCGGATCTCACGGACCGCGAGTTGCAGTCGATCGGCCGCCACAAGAGCGTGAAGACCCTGCCGCGATATGCCAAGCGCACGATGAAACAGGTCTCATCAGCCCATCAGAAGCGCCGTCAGATCCGAACGGATCGTGGACAGATTTCAGAATGAACAGCAGCCCGCGATTCGGAATGACTTCCGAAAGCCGCGCTAAAACTTTGAAATGATTGGCGACCCCGGCAGGTTTGGGATCTTTCAACGTTTCCAGCGCACTAGAGCTCCCAACCCCCATGAGTATGCCCTAGTCGAATCAAGCACTTAGTGGCCTTTGTTCCAAACCTGCGGCTAGCGAAACCAGCACGTCGATATCAGCGGTCGAGTGCGAAGTCCTCGAACCAATCACGCCAATCGCCATTGACCATGGCTGCGATCATGCGAGAGGCCATATAGCTGAAGGTGATGCCGTTCCCTCCATAGCCATAGGCAGCCAACGCTCGCGGCGCGCCAGGGACAGGACCGATCAGGGGCAAGCCATCGGTGGTCTCTCCAAAAGCCGCAGTCCAGCCGGTTCCAATGGAAAGATCGATCTGCGGCTGTAGACCTCTCATTCGGTCGATCAGTCGTTCAGCCTTGACGGACATCAATGCCTCACGCTCTGAAGCAGAGGCGATCTCGGCATCCTCGCCCCCAATCAGAAGTCGGCCCACCGAGTCGAATCGGGCATATAAATAGGGGTCGGCCGCCTCCCAGATCAGAGCTCGCGACGGCCAAATCCGCCTATGGTCTTGCGGATGTGTGGCGATGCACCAGGTGGAAACAACCCGCTGCAGGTCCGTCACGACAAATTCGGGCATGTCGTAGCCCGTCGCTAGTACGACGTTGTCTGCTTCGACGAGGGCTCCGGAGGCGAGAGCGACGGCAGCGCGGGCGCCACCAAATTGGTAGTCGACGACCTCGTCACTCACCAGCCGCGCACCGCGCTGGAAGGCATGGTGCAGAAGGCCGTGTGCCATACATATGGGGTCGGCTTCGGCCGCTCCGCCCGCGACGATGGCGGCAGGTCGGTCCATACCGAACGCCTGCTGCAACTTCTCCCTGCCGAGATACGAGCCCGGCAGGCCGGCGCGGTTTCGCGCTTCATGCTCTGCCATCATCGCGCACGTCTGAGCAGTCGGTTCGGCGAGGTAGAGCGAGGGTCGGGGCGCGTAGTCGCATCCGATGGCCAACGCTGATACGAGCGCGCCGAGATCCTCCGCCGCCGCCAAGCTCCGACGATAGACCGCGGCCGCCTTGTCGAAGCCGTAGAGATCAGCAAGTTCGCCAAGCGGTGTGTCGATCTCCCAGAGCAACATGGCGGTGCTTGCCGCAGTACTGCCCTGCCCGGGAAAGCTGCGATCTACGATCAGTACGTCAAGCCCCTGCCGCGTTAAGGCTTCCGCCGCAAAAGCTCCGGTAATTCCTCCCCCGACGATCACGACGTCGCAGGCGGTCACACCGTGCAGGCGAACCATGGGCAATGGAATCGCAGGGGCCTTCCATGGCGCTGCGCCGGAACGGACTGGATGAACTGGTGCACCAATTTGCTCTTCGCCCGGAAGTGGCGTTGTCGCGAATGGCTCTTCGGTCATGGATTCTCCCTCGCAGTCCAAGGCAACAACCAGAAGGAGTTCTAGTTCCGAATTGCTCAGCGCCAGCAAGAGCCTGACGGATGGGATCCCCTTCTCGTCTCTTGACGCATCGCTCCCTGCCTTCTAGGGGTCAGTCGTCATGGTTCTCCGGTCCGTCGAAGCGGTACTGGAGCTAAGAGGGAATTCGGTGCGCCTGCCTGCAGGCAATACCGGAGCTGCCCCCGCAACTGTAAGCGGCGAGCCCAGGTCCAACTTGCGCCACTGAAGCCGAAGCTTCGGGAAGGCCGAACCTGGGTGACGACCCGCGAGCCAGGAGACCTGCCCTGACCAGTTTCAATTCCTTGGGCGGGGTGTCCTGAAGGAACGGCTGGCTGGTCTCGACGGGCGCTTCCGCCCCTCCGTCCATTCATTCGCCTTGTCCGACCCCTCGCCCGTTCCGCCGGGGAGTCGGAATATGATCGATCTCAGAGTTGAGCCCACGGGCTCGGGGCCGCCGCCGCGCACCGTCGTCCTGCTGGCGAAGTCCGCCTTCGCGGCGGCGCCGATGCAGGCGATGCAGCAGCTCGCCGCGCGCGTCCAGCGCCGGCGTGGCGCCGGCGAACACGTCACCTTCGCCTTCTCCGAACAGGGCACCCCGGCGCTGCGCGATGTCATGCGGGCGCTGCGGGATGGCGGCTCTGGCGAAATCGTCATCGTACCGCTCCTGATCCCGCTCGAGCCGAGCTTCCACCTCTGGCTCGGCCGGACGCTGCAGCGCTGGCTGCGGGAGGAACCCGGCCTTTGGCCCACGATCCGCATTGCCGCGCCGCCCGAAGAAGCGCCGGGTCTCGACGAGCTCCTCGGCGCGCTGATCGATAGCGGCTTCGATGCGCCGGAAGTAGCCGTGCCCGAAAGCCCCCTGCCCGATGCCTCGCTGGTTCCGGCGCAGAAGCGCCGAGTCCTCGTCTGCCAGGGCGGCCCCTGCAACGCGGCTGGCGCCGACGTGATCTGGGGCCATCTCCGCAACGAGCAGGAACGGCGCAAACTGCGCATCACCGGGGACGGCGTCATGACGGCGAAGTCGACCTGCCTCGGCCCCTGCAATTTGGCGCCGGTGCTGCAGGTATTCCCGGAGGGCACATATTACGGCGGCGTCACCGAGGCCGGCATCGACCGGATCATCGACGAGCACCTGCTCGGCGGCCGCATCGTCGCCGCGCTCGCCTACGAACCGACCGGTCGCAAGCAGTCGCTGCGCCGCTGATCCCTTCCAGCCAAAGGCAGATCCCATGAAATCCTACATCCGCGCCCTCGGCGTCTCCGCCCTGCTGCTCGCCTCGGCGGCCGGCGTCGCCCCTCTCGCGCAGGCTAGCGAACCGCTCCGCGTCGGCGCCTCCTTCATCACCAGCGGCCTCGATCCCGCCAAGGGCTCGAACGGCTGGGCGCTCGCCAGCCACGGCATCGGCGAGAACCTGTTCACCGTCGACAGCGACGGCGTGCTGGTGCCCGAGCTCGCGGCGAGCGCGGAGCGCATCGACGATCTGAGCTGGCGCGTCGCGCTGAAGTCCGGCCGCGCCTTCTCCGACGGCACGCCTGTCTCGGCCGAGGCCGTCGCGGCGGGGCTCGCCCATACCATGGCCAACAACACGGCGGCGCGCGCGACCGGCGGCCTCCTCCGCTTCGAGGCCGAAGGGCCGCTGACGCTGAAGGTCACGACCGAGCGTCCGGTGCCGCTCATCCAGGCGCTGTTCGCCGAATGGCCGCTCGTCGTCTACGGCCTGAAGGCGGACGGCAGCGCCGTGTTCAGCGGGCCCTACGCGGTCGGCTCATTCAAGCCAGACGCCGAGATCGCGCTCGTCGCCAATCCGCATTTCGACGGCGCGGACAAGCGCAGCCCCGTCACCTACCGCAAGTTTGCCGACGCGCAGGCGCTGACGCTCGCGCTCGAGGCCGGCGAGCTCGACCTCGCCTTCGGTCTCCCGGCCGAGAGCATCGCGCGGCTGAAGGCCGATCCGGAACTGACCATCAAGTCGTTCCCCGTCGGCTACCAGTATCTCGCCTATCTCAACACCCGGAAGCCGGCGCTTGCCGACGCCCGGGTCCGCCGCGCCTTCGACCTCGCCATCGACCGCACCCAGCTCGCCACCGCCATTAATGGCGGCCTACCGGCGACCGGTGCCTACGCGCCCTATTTCCCCTTCGCCGGCAAGGAGGCGCGGCCGACAGACATCGCGGCCGCCGCGGCGCTCCTGGACGAGGCGGGCTGGACGGCAGGCGCAGACGGCGCCCGCGCGAAGGACGGTGCCGCGCTGACGCTGACCGTGCTCGCCTATCCGCAGCGTCCCGACCTTGTCGCCATGCTGCCCGTGGTCAAGGCGCAGCTCGCCCCGCTCGGCATCGCGGTCGAGACGAGGATCGTCGAGAACGCCAACGACGTCGCCGCGTCCGGCGACTATGACGTCTTCCTCTGGGCGCAGCACACCGCGCCGAGCGGCGATCCCGCCTTCTTCCTGAACAGCACGTTCCGCACCGGTGCCGGCCTCAATTTCACCGGCTATGCGAGCCCTGATTTCGACGCCATCCTCGACGGCTTAGCGACCGAGAGCGATCCAGCGAAGCGGGTCGAGATCGCCGCCCGCGCACAGCAGAAGCTGTTCGAGGACGCGCCGGTCTCGTTCTTGGTCTCGCCGGTCTGGCATGTCGGCCTCTCGAAGGCGCTCGCCGGCTACGAGCCCTGGGGCTCGGACTACCACGTGCTGCGCGCCGAGATCGGCGAGGCGAACTGATCCCGGCCGCCATGACGCTCGTCCCCCGGATCGCGCTTGCGAGCATCGCCAGCCTGCTGGCGATCTCGCTCGTGGCGTTCGCGGTGATCTCGGCCATGCCGTCCGATCCCGTGGCCATCGCGATCCGGGCGTGGAACCTGCCGCCGGACGGCGCCACCGTCGCGGGGCTCCGCGCCCAGTGGGGGCTCGACCGGCCGTTCCCCGAGCGCTACGGCGCCTGGCTGGCGCGCTTCCTCCAGGGCGACTGGGGCATCTCTTTCCGCACCGGCGAACCGGTGCTGGCGGAGTTCCGCCAGCGCCTGCCGCTCACCATGACGATGGCGCTCGCGGGCCTCGCGCTGGCGCCGCTCCTCGCCGTGCCGCTCGGCTTCCTCGCCGCGCTCCGTCCGCGCGGCCTCGCCGATCGGGCAACGCGCGGCCTCGCGGTGTTCGTCCAGGCCGTGCCCGCGATCTGGCTCGGGCTAATCCTGCTCTACATCCTCGGCGTGCAGCTCCGCTGGATCCGGCCGTTCACGCGCGACTGGACCGGGCTGGTGCTGCCGATCGCGCTGATCGCCTTACACGCGCTCGCCGCTCTCACCCGCGTCTATCGGCGCGACCTCCTCGAGGTGACCCGGCAGCCCTTCTTCCGCACGGCGCTCGCCAAGGGGCTCAGTCGCGCCGCCGCGCTCTGGCGGCATGGCCACGCCCACGCCCTCTACGCGATGATCTCGGCGTTCCGCGCCGAGGCCAGCTGGGCCGTCGGCAGCACGGCGGCGCTCGAGGTACTGTTCGGGCTGCCCGGCATCGGCCAGTTCCTCGTCGAGAGCATCGCGGCGCGCGACTATCCGGTGCTGCAGGCCTATGTGATGGTCGTGGCTTTCTGGCTGCTCGTCCTCAATGCCGGCGTCGCGCTCTGCCTCGCCGCGATGGGGCCGCGCAGCGCATGAGGCGGATGCGGGCTCCTCTGGCGCTGGCGATGCTGTCGCTGATGCTCCTCGGCGCGGTCTGGCAGCCGCATGATCCCGAGGCTATCGACCTCGGGCTCCGCTTCGCGCCGCCGTTCTGGAGCCACTGGCTCGGTACCGACCAGCTCGGCCGCGACGTCCTCTCGCGCCTGATGGTGGGCGGCTGGCGCACGGCAATCGTGCTCGCCTGCGTAGTGGCGATCGGCATGGTCGGCGGCACGCTGTTCGGCGTCACGGCGGCGCTGCTCGATGACTGGCGCGGCGCGCTTATCCTGCGCGCCGCCGAGATGTTCATCGTCTTGCCGACGCTCGTGGTCGCCCTGACGGCGGCGGCGCTGTTCGGCCTCAACCCCGTCACGGCCGGCGCCGCGCTCGGACTCGCGGGGATCGGTCCCTACACGCTCTTCGCCCACGCCCTGGCGCGGCGGCTCCTTGCAGAGCCCTTCGTGCAGGCGGCGCGTGCGCTCGGCGTCGGCGGGCCGGGGCTGGTGCTCCACCATATCGTCCCCGGAATGACGCCGGTGCTCTTCGCCCATATCGGGGCGAATGCCGGCCTCGCCGTCACCGCCTATGCGGCGCTCGCCTTCCTCGGCCTCGGTGCCGATCCGTCCCGGCCGGACTGGGGCGCCATGCTGTTCGAGTACCGCATGTTCATCTTCGACCATCCGCTGCTGATGATCTGGCCGGGCCTCGCCATCGCGACGGTCGCCGCGACGCTGAACGCAGTATTCGACACCGACTAGCTTGCCAAGGGAATTCAAGTCGAAAAGGAACTGCCTTGGCCGCTGCCTCAATGAGGCTCAGATAGACGCGGCCACCCAGAAGACGAGCTGCGAGAACACCCACCACAAATAGAGCGAAGCCCCGATCAGGCTGACATAGACCGACGTCCGCGCCAGGACGGTTCCAACTTGATGTGACATTGCCATAGCCCCGTTGTGCCCCAAGTCACGTCGCCATGATGGCGCTCCGGCATCCATCACTCAAGTACGACGGAGCAACACTCGGCCAGATTGAGACTCGCCGCCCGGGGGAATATCCCAAGTCAGCAGGCTACGACTTTTGATTGCCTGCCGCGCGATGTTTGCGCCGCTTGATTGACGTCCGAAAGTAGGGGCCTGCTACGCCAGCCTGGACACTGCATTCCAGCGCGGCGCGATCTCTACTCTTGGTTGTAAGGCGGATCGAATCTTACAACCCTAAACAGAAAACAATCAACACCGACAGCATATTAGTAGCCAGCTACCTAGGTCGCCTTAAAGTAAGAAATTTGCGGCTTTTTCTTGGCGTCAAGCAGGCCGAGCCCCGATCACGAAATTTTTACTTCAAAATTTGATCTATTGTGTAAGCCTTCCGTAGCGTAATGGACGGCAACCAACGGGGAGAAGGATGATGTCCGCCAATGCGCTGTACATTAGCGAGCTAGCTCGAGAGCTGAGCTGGATCGCCAAGAAGGATGGGTTGCTCAATGTGGCCCTACTGCTCATCGTTGTCTCGGAATTCGCAGCCAAAAGCCTGCTCGATGCCGACGATGAGGATGTTCACGCTCGGAAACGAAGGGTCTCCTAGCGATTCAGTTCTCCACTTCAGTCGCCTGGTTGAGCGAGGTCAATTGGCAGGCTGCCGACGCGACCTTGGTGCAGCCCTCATTCTCGGTGAAGGCACTGAACGATCGGAGATTCTAGATGAGTGCGGAAATGCAACCACCTATCACCGCAAGGGCGAGTGCCTGCGCAGAGGTCGAGAGCTATCGGGTCGATAAGATCATCGATGATCCGAGGTTCGGGCTTTTGCTGACCTTCAACCCTGGCAAGGTGAACGAGACGGCTTGGAAAATCACAGGCGAAGCGGCTTATATCCTGGCCGACACACTCTGGAGCCATGCCGAAGAGCTAGCCGATGGCGACACTATCGAAGCCCCCCCGGCCGGTTGGGACAAGGCCAATGCCTGAACCCGACCCCCTGGATGTCGCCATCGGCTCCCTGATTCGTCAGTTGCGGCTCGACAAGGGCGTAACCCAGGAGCAGCTGGGCGGGGCGATGGAAGTCTCGTTCCAGCAGATCCAAAAGTACGAGAAGGGCACCAATCGCATTAGCGTTTCTGGGCTCATCAAGGTGGCGGCGTTCCTGGACGTGAGCCCGACACTCTTTCTCGATGTGGACCCACTCGACAGGCGCACCGACGAAACTCTGCACTGACCCCGGCCTTTTGCAGGTCGGGGTCGACCATCGCCTAGGGTCGCACTACTCTATCCATCTTCCTTCGTTCCGCGCGCGACGATCTGAAGGGAGCCGTCCGGCAAAGGCTGCTGCATGCCTGGCACCTCATTTGCCGGCGCCGTCATCCATCGCTCGATTTCGGCCTCTGTTCGTAGGATGACAGGCATCGCCTTGGGATGAACCGCACCAACCTCCGCGTTGGGCTCGGTTGTCAGAAAGCCGAACAGGTCGTTCGTGGTCTCCCCTTCCCGCACCTTCCGGACGCTCGTCCATTTGGCCCAGATGCCGGCGAAGAAGCCGAGCGGTCGCTCCTCCGACAACGCGAACCAGATATCGCCACCGGCGTCGCGGTTGAACTCCGAGAACGACGTGAAGGGCACGAGGCACCGGCTTTCGACGCCGAGCCATCGCTGCCAGTGCTTACTGGTGATGTTGCGGATGTTGGTGGTGCCGGTGTCCGGCTCCATGCGGAGCAGTTCCTTGAAGTCGACCGTCAGGCCCTTCGCCTCGAGCTTGGCGGCCCGCCTCTTTGTCGCCTCCATCAGCGCGAATTGCGATGACGGCATGCCCCAGCGTGCATTGACCAGCTCGCGTACGCCATCGGCGCCGGTGCGCACGATCGGCGCGCTATAGTCCGGGAAAATGCCAGGCAGTGGCGGCAGATTGCCGGCGCCGTCGCGCATCGCTTTCGCGATCGCGCGAATGGCGTCCTGATTGCGGGTCATAGAGTAGAGGTTGCACACGCGAAGAGCGTATCGGGGAGATCGGCCGCCTTCAACCAGAGTCCGGTTGACTCCGTCGCCCATGAGAACAAAATAGGAACAAATGCCCACAGGAGGCCGCCATGGGCCGACCCGAGAAAACCCTCGACGAACAGAACACCCTCAACGAGCGCGTCGACAGCTTGCTCGCTGCCCATAATGGCGACGCGCGCGCCACGATCGAGACGCTACTGCTCGCCGCTGACAACCGCGCGGCGCGGATCTCATTCGGCTATGTGCGCGGGCGGCTGCCAGACGAGCGATGACCACGGGCAGACCTCTGTCGCCTTGGGCGATCCTCTCCAGACTGGAGCAGAGGGTCCGCCAGCAGAAGGAGGTGCGGTTGACGCCAGAAACCGCACTCTTACTCCTGCAGGCCCTTCGGGCCTACCTCGCGAACCCCAAGCGAGACGATATCGCGGCCATCATGTGCATGCGCCACAACATCAAGCGCGAGCCTTGCCAGCCCCTCTGCCGGCGGTGCCGAGAAACGGCTTGGGAGCTCAAATGCCTGATGCGAGGTGAGGAAAAGCCCTTCGGCGACGGATGACCCCTCTCAACCATCGGACCTCGGCGGGACGCCCAGCGCTTGAATAGAGAACGGCCCGTCCAACCCCGAGGGTTGAGACGGACCGTCCTCAAATTGAGCACCTAGACTATGGTCTTGTCCGGATGCACCTGGTGTGGCGGCGCCTCCGGATCGAAACGTGTCCAGCCCGCTCTCTCGTAATCGCTCCGACGAACCTCCGGATCAACCGCGTTGGCTTCGCGTAGAATCGCTCGCGCGGCGTCGACGTCGGTATCATTGACCCGAGCGCTTACAAGCACGCCGCCGCGTCGCACGCCTTCCGCATAGACCTGCGCCTCCCTCTCAGGCACGCCGGAATCCGTCAGGGCACCGACAATGCCTCCCGCCGCGCCGCCGACCACAGCGCCAGCGGCAGCCCCCGCCGCGGTCGCGACGAGCCAGCCGGCGGCGACCACTGGCCCAACGCCCGGGATCGCCACGATCCCAAGGCCCGTCAGAAGGCCGCCGAGGCCGCCAAACGCAGCACCAATGCCTGCGCCAGCACCCGCGCCAACAGCCGCGTCAGCATCACTGACTTCGCGGTTCGAGCCGACGATACTGATCTCATCGCGCGGGACACCGAGAGACTGCAGCTGGCG
>JAEWAD010000298.1 GCA_023391905.1 Pseudomonadota bacterium
CGGCACCTGCACCTTCTACGGCACCGCCAACACCAACCAGATGCTGATGGAGATCATGGGCCTGCATCTGCCGGGCGCCTCCTTCGTCAATCCGAACACGCCGCTGCGCGAGGCGCTGACCCGCGCCGCCGCCAAGCGGGCGCTCGCCATCACCGCGCTCGGCAACGAATTCACGCCGATCGGCGAGATCATCGACGAGAAGGCGGTGGTGAACGGTGTCGTCGGGCTGAACGCCACCGGCGGCTCGACCAACCACACGCTGCACCTGATCGCCATGGCGAAGGCGGCCGGCATCCAGCTGACCTGGGACGACTTCTCGGATATTTCCGACGTCGTACCACTGCTCACCCGCGTCTATCCGAACGGCCTCGCCGACGTGAACCATTTCCATGCCGCCGGCGGCATGGGTTTTCTCATCCGCGAACTGCTGCAGGCCGGCCTGCTGCACGAGGACGTCTCGACCGTCTGGGGCTCCGGCCTTTCCGGCTACACGGTCGAGCCGAAGCTCGGCGAGGACGGCGCCATCCACTGGCGCGAGGCGGCCCGGGAGAGCCTCGACGAGAAGGTCTTGGCTCCGGTCGAAAAGGCGTTCCAGCCGACGGGCGGCCTGAAGCTGCTCTCCGGCAATATCGGCCGGGCCGTCATCAAGGTCTCGGCGGTGAAGGCGGAGCGCCACATCATCGAGGCGCCGGCCAAGGTCTTCCACACGCAGGATGCGCTGATCGCCGCCTTCAAGGCGGGCGAACTGACCGAGGACTTCATCGCCGTCATCCGCTTCCAGGGGCCGCGCGCCAATGGCATGCCGGAGCTGCACAAGCTGACACCGACGCTGGCCGTGCTGCAGGATCGCGGCCTGAAGGTGGCGCTGGTCACCGACGGCCGCATGTCGGGCGCATCCGGCAAGGTGCCGGCGGCGATCCACGTCACGCCGGAGGCTGCTGCCGGCGGGCCGATCGGCAAGGTGCGCGACGGCGACCGGGTCCGGCTCGATGCGGTCAACGGCACGCTGGAGGTGCTGGTCGACGCCGCGACTTTCGCGGCGCGGCCGCAGGTCGAGGAAGATCTCTCCGGCAATGAATTCGGTCTGGGTCGCGAGCTCTTCGCCATGTTCCGCGCCAGCGCCGCCCCGGCCGAACTCGGCGCCGGCGTGTTCTGAGGCGTCACAGGACTTTGGGTGTTGCCCCGGCGGCATTGCCGTCTGTCCATCGGACGGCTATGTAGGCGGATATTGCTGGGGAGCAACCCGAATGCAGCGCGCGTCAACCGGAGGCGTCGGCACTGACGCCGAGGCCGCTCTGTCCGTCGTCATCCCAACCCGGGACCGGTCCCAGACCGTCGTCCGGGCGATTGATTCCGTCCTGAAATACAGCGACTCGCCCATCGAGGTCATCGTGTCGGATGACGGATCGCGGGACGATACGCTGGCGCGCTTGGCCGCGTATGGTGATCCGCGGCTTGTCGTCGTCGGCGTCGAGGCTTCCCGCGGTGCCAATCATGCCCGCAATTTCGGGGCGCGGGCCGCGCGAGCGCCGCTGGTGGCGTTCCTCGACTCCGATGACGCCTTCAGGGCCGGACGAGTCGAGCGCCTGATCGCCGCCTTTGCCGCGCGCCCGGAGATCGATGCCAGTATCGACGGCTATCTCGACCATGGCGTGCGCAATGCGGTGGAGCATCGCCTACCGGAGATGATTCCCGAGCCGGCAATGTTCCGGCACATGCTTATCGCGCACCAGATTCCCCTCACCAACTCGACCGTGACCGTCCGCAAGGCGGTGTTCGAAGCCGTCGGAGGCTTCGACGAAGCTCTGCGACGCCATCAGGACCGTGACCTGCTCGTCCGGCTGAGCCGCGACCATGTCGTCGCGATAGGTGCCGCCGTCGATGTCGACAAATATCGCGGCACCGCGTCGATCTCTCACAATTTTGAGGGCTATATCGAGGGGCTCGACGCGTTCATGGCGCGTACGCCGGAGGCGCAGAGGCCGGAATATGCAGATCTCCTGCACTATCTCAGCGTTCGCAGCATATTGAAGGCGGTGCTGCAGGGCGAGTTCGGAGCGGCGTTGCGCGAACGGCGCCGGCTCGCCCGTTCCAAGCTTCTGCCGCGTGGCCTGTTGAAGTCGGTGCTGCGCTACCAAGCCGGTCGTCGCATGCGGGTCCTGCCGGCACCGTGAGGTTCAAGAATAGCGGCTCGATGCCGTAGTTATTCATATAAATACTATCAATTCAGTCGTGTTTAGCTGCCGGCTTGGGTTTTCTGCCTGGCGGCGCGGCCAGGAAGCGCGGCGTCATCTGCCGATCGTGATTGCAAAATGCATGGTCGATCGCGCGCAATACGCTGCGGTACTGCCGGCGGTGCCCGGCAGGGAATGCTTTTTCAAGCCGCTCCGTGAGTTTGGAACGCGCATCGTCGTCTTGATCCCGCCAAGTCTCTAGAAAGTCTGCAATCGTTCCAGACTTCGCGCGGTCCTTCTTTCGGGTCGCGCCCGAGGAGAGACGGATGGCCACGGCCGCACGCAGTGTCACGCGCAAGCTGGGTACCTTTCCCGCCTTCCACCGGGTCGAGGGTCGGCGGGTTCTGATCGTCGGCGGCGGCGGCGAGGCCGCGGCCAAGATCCGCCTGCTCGCCGAGACGAGCGCCGAACTTGTCGTCTTCGCGCCGGAGTTGGAGGGCGAAGCTCGGCGCGATCTCGAGGCCGCGGGCGCCACGCTCGAGGCGCGCTTCCCAGAGGCGGCCGATCTGGCCGATGCCGCGCTCGTCTTCGCCGCGACCGGCAATCTCGATCAGGACCGCGCCGTGCGCGATCTCGCCAAGGCGGCCGGCGTTCCGGTCAACGTCGTCGACCGGCCCGATCTCTGCGACTTCTTCACGCCCGCGCTCGTGAACCGTGCGCCGCTTTCGATCGCGATCTCCACGGAAGGCGCCGCGCCCGTGTTGGCGCGCCATGTCCGCGCGCGGATCGAGGCGATGTTCTCGCCGCGTCTCGGCGATCTCGCCGACCTCGCCGAGCGGCTCCGGGCGCGCGTCGCCGCCAAGATCGGAACCGGCGAGGCGCGCCGCCGTTTCTGGGCGCATTTCTTCACCGGCCCGACCGCCGCCAAGGTGCTGGCCGGCCAGATCGAGGACGGCGAGGGCGAGGCCACTGCCGCGATCGACGCGGCCGCCGAGCAGTCTGCGACCGTGGGCCATGTCAGCCTGGTCGGCGCCGGCCCGGGCGCCGAGGATCTCCTGACGCTGCGCGCCCAGCGCCTGCTGCAGGAAGCCGACGTCATCGTCTATGACAAGCTCGTGCCGGAGGCGATCGTCGCCATGGGGCGTCGCGATGCGCTCCGCATCTATGTCGGCAAGGCCAAGGGCGCGCATGCCGCCAGCCAGGACGAGATCAACGCCATTCTCGTGCGCGAGGCGCGCGACGGCCGCCGCGTCGTGCGGCTGAAATCCGGCGATCCGCTGATCTTCGGTCGCGCCGGCGAGGAGATGGCGGCGCTGCGCGAAGCCGGCATCCCGTTCGACATCGTGCCGGGCATCACCGCCGCCGTCGCCGCCGCCGCCGAGAACGAGATCCCGCTGACCTTGCGCGACGTCGCCTCGACGCTCGTCGTCGCCACCGGCCATGACATGCGCGGCGACACGCTGCCCGACTGGGCCGGCCTCGCGCTCTCCGGCGCCACCGTCGCCGTCTATATGGGCCGCAGCGTCGCCACCAAGGTCGCGGGCAGGCTGATCGAGAACGGCCTTAGCCCGTCGACACCGGTCGCCGTCATCGAGAACGCCTCGCGCGCCGATCGCCGCGCCTATTCAGGCCGTCTCGACGAGCTGGCATCGATCGCCGATCGGCCTGAGCTCGACGGCCCCGTCGTCATCATCGTCGGCCGTGTCGTTGCTGAGAGCGCGCTGGGCACCACGCCGCTGCCGCTCGTGGCGCTGGCCGCCTGACATCCCGAAGCTGGATCCAAGCATGACCGACAAGCTCATCACCGCCAATCATCTCGCCGACGGGCTCGTCGTGTTCCTGACCGCCGCCGGTGGCTGGTCGTACCGGCTGGCCGATGCCCGCGTCATCCCGGACGCCGAGCTCGACGATGCGCTGGCGCATGCCAAGGCGCAGCACGAGGCGCAGATCGTGGTCGACCCCTACGAGATCGAGGCGACGGTCGAGGGCGGTCTTCCCGTCCCCGTGCGCCTGCGCGAGCGCATTCGCGCTGCCGGAGGTCCGACCGTCGCCTATGGCGAGGCGGAAATCGCCGAACGCGCCATTCTTCTGAATCAGGCAGGTTGAGTGATGTATCGCTACGACGAGTTCGACCATGAGTTCGTGACCGCCCGCGTCGCGCAGTTCCGCGACCAGGTCGGCCGCCGCGTGTCCGGCGAACTGACGGAAGACCAGTTCAAGCCGCTCCGCCTGATGAACGGCGTCTACCTGCAGCTGCATGCCTACATGCTGCGCGTGGCGGTGCCCTATGGCACGATGAACAGCAAGCAGCTCCGGATGCTCGCCCACATCGCGCGGAAGTACGACCGCGGCTACGGCCATTTCACGACGCGGCAGAACATCCAGTTCAACTGGCCAAAGCTCTCCGAGATCCCCGATGCGCTCGCCGATCTCGCCTCGGTCGAGATGCACGCCATCCAGACCTCGGGCAATTGCATTCGCAATGTCACGGCCGACCATTTCGCCGGCGCCGCGGCCGACGAGGTCGCCGATCCGCGACCCTATGCCGAGATCCTCCGGCAATGGTCGTCGCTGCATCCGGAATTCGTCTTCCTGCCGCGTAAGTTCAAGGTCGCCGTCACCGGCGCCGAGCGCGATCGCGCCGCGATCCAGGTGCACGATATCGGCCTGCATCTGAAGAGGGATGAGAACGGCCGGCTCGGCTTCGCCGTCTATATCGGCGGCGGCCAGGGCCGCACGCCGATGCTCGCCAAGAAGATCCGCGATTTCCTCCCCGAAGAGGACCTGCTCTCCTATTCGGAGGCGATCCTGCGCGTCTACAACCTGAACGGCCGGCGCGACAACAAGTACAAGGCGCGCATCAAGATCCTGGTGCACGAGACCGGCGCCGACGAGATCTCGCGCCAGGTCGAGGAAGAG
>JAEWAD010000307.1 GCA_023391905.1 Pseudomonadota bacterium
GCCGCCTGCTGCGCCGGGTGCGCGACTTCGCCATCGTCGAGGGGCCGGGCACGATCACGCGCGAGGTCGCCGACCGGGCGCTGCTCCGCCTCGAGGTCGACAGCATGGGCTTCGATTCGCTCGACCGCCGCTACATGTCGACCATCGCCGTCTCGTTCGGAGGCGGTCCCGTCGGCATCGAGACGATCGCCGCGGCGCTGTCCGAGCCGCGTGACGCGATCGAGGAGATCGTCGAGCCCTATCTGATCCAGCAGGGCTTCGTGCAGCGCACGCCGCGCGGCCGCCTTCTGACGCCGCACGCCTTCCGCCATCTCGGCCTCGCCGTGCCGACCACCGACGTCGCGGCGCAGATCCAGATGTTCGATCCCGGCAAATAGCCGCGCAGAGGCCCCCGATGACCGACGACCATCCGCATCTCGCCGGGCGGCATACGCCGGAAGGCCATGTCCTGCCGGTCCGCATCTATTTCGAGGACACGGATTTCTCGGGCGTCGTCTATCACGGCTCCTATGTTCGCTTCCTGGAGCGCGGGCGGTCGGACTATGTCCGCCTGCTCGGCGTGCACCACAGCGCCCTCGACGCCGGCGAGACGGGCGAGCCGATCGCCTTCGCCGTGCACCGCATGGAGATCGACTTCAAGCGCCCGGCGCGGATCGACGACGTGGTCGAGGTGGTGACGCGGCCGAAGGAGGTGCGCGGCGCGCGCATCCTGCTCAACCAGACCATCCGCAGGGGCTCCGAGGTGCTGATCGAGGCGGTGGTGACCGTCGTTCTGGTCAACCGCGCGGGGCGCGCGCAGCGCATTCCCGAAAGCCTCGCGGCGCGCTTCGCGACGGCGCCAAAATAACCATTGCTTAACCATGGCGACCTTATAGAGAAGCGTCGCGGCAGCATGGCCGAACTGGCGGAAACGCCCTCAAATGAACAAATTTGAAGGCGAGACACCACGCCGGATTGTTGTATCCGGCCCGATGCTTGCAGGACATGTTCCGTGGCGGGGATCGACGGTGGATGCAGCTCCTATGCTCGCGCCGGTCGCTGCGAGTGATCAACTCCGAGAGGGTGTACGCGAATGAATCCGGCCGACGTGGGCCAGGTAGCGCTCGACGCGCCGGCGAACCTGTCGCTTATCTCCCTGTTCCTGCAGGCTCATATCGTCGTCAAGCTGGTGATGCTCGGCCTGATCGTGTCGTCGATCTGGAGCTGGGCCATCATCATCGACAAGGTGCTGCTGTTTGGCCGCATCCGTCGCCAGATTGAACGGTTCGAGAAGGTGTTCTGGTCGGGCCAGTCGCTCGAGGAGCTCTACCGCTCGCTCGCCAGCCGCCCGGCCACCAGCATGGCCGCGCTGTTCGTCGCCGCGATGCGCGAATGGAAGCGCTCCTTCGAGAGCGGCGCCAAGTCGCCGATCGGGCTGCAGATGCGCATCGACAAGGTGCTCGACGTGACGCTCGCCCGCGAGGCGGAGCGCATGGAGAGCCGCCTGCTGTTCCTCGCCACCGTCGGCTCGGCCGGCCCGTTCATCGGCCTGTTCGGCACGGTGTGGGGCATCATGACCTCGTTCCAGGCGATCGCCGCCTCCAAGAACACGTCGCTCGCCGTCGTGGCGCCGGGTATCGCCGAGGCGCTGCTCGCCACCGCCATCGGCCTGTTCGCGGCCATTCCCGCGGTTATCGCCTACAACAAGCTCTCGAGCGCCGCCGGCAAGATCTCGCTGCGCCTCGAAGGCTTCGCCGATGAGTTCTCGGCCATCCTGTCGCGTCAGATCGACGAAAGGTCCTGAGCATGGGCATGTCGGTCGGAGGTCGTTCGGGAGGCGGCGGGCGCGGTGGACGCCGGCGTCGCCGTTCGACGGGCGTGATGAGCGAGATCAACGTCACGCCCTTCGTCGACGTCATCCTCGTGCTGCTGATCATCTTCATGGTGTCGGCGCCGCTCCTGACCGCCGGCGTGCCGCTCGACCTGCCGCAGAGCCAGGCCAAGGCACTGACGGCCGACAAGGACCCGATCTCGGTGAGCATCAACGCCGACGGCAAGATCTTCCTGCAGGAAACCGAGATTCCGCTCGACGAACTGATCCCCAAGCTGAAGGCGATCGCCGCCGCCGGCTATGAGGAGCGCATCTTCGTGCGCGGCGACCGCACCAGCAATTACGGCGCCGTGATGAAGGTCATGGGCGCGATTTCCAGCGCCGGCTATCGCAACATCGGTCTCGTCACCGAGGCCACGGACAGCTGATCGATGCGCGCCGGGCTCGTCACCTCCGTCGCTGCCCACCTCTCGCTTCTGGCCTGGGGACTGATCGGGCTGCCCAGCAGCAAGCCGTTCGACGTCACCATGGTCGAGGCGATGCCGGTCGACCTCGTGCCGATCGCCGAGGTGACCAGCCTGCAGAAGGGCAAGAAGACGGCCGAGGTCAAGGACAAGCCGTCGCCGAACAAGCCGGCCGAGAAGGAAACGCCGAAGCCGAGCCCCGCGCCGCCGAAGCCGACCCCGCCCGCGACGCCGCCACCGCCGCCGCCGCCGAAGGCTGAACC
>JAEWAD010000327.1 GCA_023391905.1 Pseudomonadota bacterium
GACGATGCGGCCGACGGCGCGGGTCAGGCGCTGCGTGCCGCCGCCGCCGGGCGACAGGCCGAGCAGCCCCTCGGGCAGGCCGAGGCGGGCGCTCGTCGCGCAGAGGATGACGTCGCAGCAGAGCGCGATCTCGAAGCCGCCACCGAGCGCATAGCCGCGGATCGCCGCGATGGTCGGCTTCGCGAGCGCCTCCAGCTTGTCGAACATACGCCGGCTTTCGAGCTGGTAGGCGATGAATTCCGCCCGCCGGTTGCCGCGATATTCGGCGATGTCGGCGCCGGCGACGAAGGCCTTTTCGCCCGCACCGGCGAGGATGATCACGCGCACGGCCGGATCGATGGCCAGCGCATCGAGATGCGCCTCGAATTCCCGCATCAGTGGTGTCGACAGCGCGTTCAGCTTGTCGGGCCGGTTGAAGGTGAGCCGGACGATGCCGGGCTCGAGTTCTTCGCGAAGGACGAGAGTTTCGGACATCGGATCAGCCTTTCACGGCGCCGGCGGTGAGACCGGCCACGAACTGGCGTTGCAGGAGGAAGAAGATCGCGATGACGGGGACCGAGATCAGCACCGAGCTCGCCATCAACTCGCCGTAGCGGATGCCGTACTGGCCGATGAAATCGTTCATGCCGACCGGCAGCGTCCGCATGTCCTTGGTCGAGGTGAAGGAGAGCGCGAACAGGAATTCCTGCCAGGTGACGATCAGCACGAAGACGGCGGTGGCGACGATGCCCGGCTTGCAGAGCGGCAGGATGATCAGGAAGAAGATTTTGAACGGGCCGGCGCCATCGATCGCCGCCGCCTCCTCCAGCGCCACCGGCAACCGCGCCAGGAATCCGCGCAGCATCCAGATCGCGACCGGCAGCGTCACCGTCACATAGGCGAGGATCAGCGAGGTGTAGGTGTTCAGGAGATCGGCCGCCTTCATCATCTTGTAGATCGGAATGATGATGGCGCTGGCCGGGAACATCTGCGCGACGATGACGAGCACCATCAGGATCGACAGGAGCCGCATCTGGGTCCGCGTGAACGAATAGGCGGCGAAGAGCGCCAGCGTCACCGTGATCACGACGGTCGAGAGCGAGACGACGACCGAGTTCAGGAAGTAGGTGCGGAACTCGGGGCGAAACGCCGTCAGGTAGTTCTCGAAGGTCGGGTTCTCCGGCCAGAGCCGCGCCGGAATGGCGAAGGGCTCGGCCGCCGGCTTCAGCGACACCGACACCATCCAGAAGAACGGCAGCAGGATGACGACGCAGAGGCCGAGCTGCAGCAGGAGCAGCAGCAGGCGGGAGGAACGGGACGGGGTCATGCCGCTGCCCTCCGGCCGCCGCGCTGGGTGAGGAAATAGAGCGTGATCAGCAGCGCCAGCACGACGATCGAGACGACGCCGTAGCCGGCCGCCTCGCCGAAGCGGAACTGGCCGAAGCCAAGCTCGTAGATCTTGGTCGGGAAGATATGCGTCGAATTCTGCGGCCCGCCGCGGGTCAGTACCCAGATCATGTCGAAATAATTGAAGGTCAGGATGGTGGTCAGGATGAAATTGATGGCGATCACTTCCTTCATCGATGGCAGCACGACGTGCCAGAGCCGGCGGGTGGCGCTGGCGCCGTCCATCTTGGCGGCCTCGATCTGCTCGGCCTCGACGTTCTGCAGCGCCGCCAGGAAGACGACGGTCGAGAACGGAAAGCCCTTCCAGACGGCGGCGATGACGGCGGCGGCCATGGCGGTCGAACTGTCGGCGAGCCAGGCGAGGCCCTGATCGCCGAAGCCGGCGGAAATCAGGAACGAATTGATGAGGCCGAGCTGCGGGTCGTACATGAAGCGCCACAGGATGGCGGCGACGACGCCCGGCAGCACCCAGGGCAGCAGCACCAGCGAGCGCATCAGGCCCTGGCCGGGCAGCTTCTGATTGAGCAGCAGCGCGCAGAGGAAGCCGAACCCGTTCTGCAGCACGACGACGGCGACCGTCCAGACAATGGAATTCCGGACGATCTGCGCGAAATCGGCGCTGCCGAAGATCTTCTGGTAGACGGCCAGGCCGACGAATTTCGGCGTCGGGTTGATGAAGGAGGTCGAGTAGAGGCTCTCGATGACCGTGCCGATCATCGGGTAGTACATCAGCACCGCGACCAGCAGGACGGCCGGCGTCACGAAGATCCAGGTGAGCCAGCGATCGCGTTTCAGCATGAAGGTTTCATTTCCGGTTGGTCTGGACAGAGCCCCCGCGCCTCAGGCGTCGACGGCCGTTCTTCTCCCTCTCCCGCTTGCGGGAGAGGGCCGGGGTGAGGGCGAGACGGCTCGATCCGCCGGCCTGACGGCAGGAAGGCAAGCAAGTCCCGCACCCGGCCCCCTCCCGCGAACGGAAGAGGACCGGGACGGGGAACCTCAGTTCAGCCCGTCGATGGCGGCGCAGGCCTTCTGCGCGGCCTCGGCCGGGTTGGCGCCGGAATAGACGTCCTGCGCCAGCGTCACCTCGATGTCGGAGACCTCGAGATAGCGGGCCGAGAGCGGACGCGGCTGGGCGTTCTGGAGGTGCGTCATGATCTTGTCGGCGCCCTTGCGGTTCGCCTCGAGGAAGGTCTTGGCCGCCTTGACGTTGGCCGGCACCAGATCGACGACCGCGCCGTTGACGTCTTCCTTGGTCAGGAACTGGATGAACTTCCAGGCGGCTTCCTGGTGCGGCGACGACTTGTAGACGACGAGGTTCCAGCCGCCATAGGTGCCGACCGGGGTCTTGCCGGCGGGCGCCGTTCCGTTCTCGAAGTCCCAGTCGATCTTCGACTTCTGCAGCGTCGGCTGCTCCAGCGCCGGCCAGAACTCGACTCCGAGCGAGCCGTTCAGGAACAGTTCGCGCATGTCGCCCGACGACGCGTTCAGGATGCCCTTCGGCGCGAACGGAACCAGCGACTGCAGATAGGAGAGCGCCTCGACCGATTCCTTGCTCGTCAGCGCGCACTTGCCGTTCTCGTCGAGAACCTTGCCGCCATTCGAGAAGATGAAGGAGTTCATGACGACGACGGTGTCTTCGCCCTTGTGGCCGAACAGGCCGACGCCGTACTTGCCCTTGGCCGGGTCGGTCAGCTTCTCGGCCGCCGACTTCAGCCCGTCCCAGGTGGAGATCGAGGCCGGGTCGATGCCGGCTTCCTTGAACAGCGCGTTGTTCAGGAACGAGAACTGCCAGACGTCGACGTTGAACGGGATGCCGTAGAGCTTGCCGTTGTAGTTGGCCGAATCCCAGGCGCCCTTGAAGAAGGTCTCGGGCGTGACGCCGGCGGCCTTGGCCTGCGCGTCGAGCTCGGCGATCGCGCCGGCCTCGGCGAAGGCGCCCTGCCAGATCTGGTCGACGGTCGAGACGTCGGGCGCGTTGCCGCCCTGCACGGCGGTCAGGAGGCGCTGCTGGAACTCCGGATAGGGGATGGTCGTGACTTCGATCTTGATGCCGGGGTTCTCGGCCTCGAAGCGCTTGACCGCCTCCTGCTGATACTGGCTCAGGCCGGATTCGGTCTGCTGGTTGTCCCAGAACTTCAGCGTGATCGTTTCCTGCGCGAAGGCCGCGGGCGTCAGGCCCGCCAGCATCGTCGCGGCGAGAAGCAGTTTCTTCATGATGGTTCCCTCCCAGTTTCTCATCAAAATTGCGTAGGCATTCCGTCCGGCGGGCTAGGCCGTCTTCCGGTCCCCGGCCGGCCGGTCGGTCCGGGGCGCCGCCCCCTCTTCCGGCTCTTCGTCGGCGAGCGTGATGCGCATGCCGAGCGAGGCGAAGGCGAGCCGATCCGCCGGCAGCGAGGCGGAATCCGTGATCAGGTCGTCGACGGCGCCGAGGCCGGCGATGCGGTGGCTGGCCTCGACCCCGACCAGCGAATGGTCGGCCATCACCACCACCTCGCGCGAGGCGTCGACGAAGCGCTTGGCGGCGAGCGCCAGCCGCTCATCGGTGGCGGAGGGGCCGAAATGCGGCGAGATGCCGTCGACCGAAAGAAAGGCCCGATCGACGCGCATGGTCTCGAACAGCGCGCCGAGGCTCGGCCCGACGAGGCAGCGGTCCTTCGCCTGGTATTCGCCGCTGGTCATGATCAGCTTCAGGCCGGGCCGGCCGGAGAGGCGCTCCATGACGTCGACGGCGTTGGTGACGATGGTGATGTCGCTGCGCCCGGTGAGCTCGTCGGCGAGCAGCGTCGAGAGCGTGCCGCCATTGATCAGGATGGTATCGCCCGGCCGCACCAGGCGCGCCGCGCTCTTCGCGATCAGCCGGCGGATCGCCGCGATCTCGCGGGCGATGCCGGATTGCGGCGCCGCGATCTTCAGTTCGAAGCCGAGCGCCTCGGCCCGCTCGCGCATGGCGCGCGCCATGTTGCGGTACCAGTCATGCGCCGGATAGTGCGGCACGAAGCCGATGGCGCGACGCGGACCGACCGAGCGCACGAAAGCCGGACGCGCGGCGGCGCCGAGGATCGCCGCCTCGGCTTCCGGCGCCAGCACCCAGCCGGTGCCGGCCTTGCGGTAGTAGCGGTCGAGCGTCTCCGGCGTGACGACGACATGCGGCGTGCGGATCTCGTCCGGCATCGCGCTGCCATGCAGCGCCGCGGCCAGCGTCTCGACCGCGCGGATGCCGACGATCTCGGGAAAGAGCGCCGCGGTCGCCTTCAGTTTTCCACGCGTCGCGAGCGCGTCGAACAGCGCCGCGCCCTCGCCGCCGACGGAAAACGCGCTGACCGCGCCGGCGCCGGCCTTGTCGGAGGCCTCGATCGCCGCCAGCACGGAATGGTCGTTGACGCCGAAGATCACGTTGATGTCGGGATAGGCGGCGAAGGCGTCGAGGCTGGCGCGGAGCGCGATGCGGAAGCTGCCCTGGCCGTCGACCCGCCAGGGCCGCACGGCACCCCGGAACGTCTCGCCGAAGCCCTTGACGAAGCCGTCGCAGCGGGCGCGCGTGTTGGGCAGGTTCTCCAGCGAGACGAGCAGGACGCGCGCCTCGGCGATCCCGCCGGACAGCATCCGCCCCGCCGCGCGGCCGAGCTCGCGGCCGGCGGTGAAATTGTCGGGCCCGAGATAGACGCCGCCTTCCTGCGGCGAGGATTCGGCGAGGAAGGGAATGCGCCGGCGCTTCGCCAGCATCCGGAGCGTATCGGCGCCACGACCGCCGATCGGCGGCAGCACGATGGCGTCGACGCCCTCGATCTCGTCCTGCAGCGCATTTTCCCGCGGCGCCGGAGTCTCGGTCTCGGGAGCGGACGCTGCGGGCAGCAGCGCGCCGCCATGCGTGCGCTCGATCCGCCCCTCTTCCGCCAGGCGAACGATGTCCCGGCGAATCGTCACGCTGGAAACCCGGCCGATGCGCTGCGCGATCTCCAGCACGGAGACTTCCTCGCCCGCCTGGGCCAGGATCTCAAGAATCCGGTCTTCGCGCTTCGCCTTGATCATATTGATCACTACTTCCCTGTTGGCCGCCATTATCGGCAAGGTATTTTGCCATTCAAGACAGGATTGCCGTCAGGGCAATATTGATCGAGATGATCAGTTTGGATGATTTTGCCGATCAATCCGCACCGAAGGCGCCGCTGGACGAAGAAAGCGGAGCAGCGACGTCGCCGCCCCTGTTCGGCCATCGCGATATGCTGGATCCTGCGCGACAGGATTTGCGACCCATCATCAGGACCGAGAATGCCCCAGACCCCCCCCAGCCCCGCCCCCGTCAAGGTCATCTACGACACCGATCCCGGCATCGACGATGCGATGGCGCTGCTCTTCCTCGAATATGCGCCGACGATCGACCTGGTCGGCATCACGACGGTGCTCGGCAACGCCTCGATCGAGACCACGACGCGCAACGCGCTCTACCTGAAGGACCTGTTCGGCATCGCCGCGCCGGTGGCGCAGGGCGCCAGCCGGCCGCTGGTGCTGGAGCCGGCCGACGAGCCGCATCACATTCACGGCCATAACGGCCTCGGCGACGTGCCGATCCCGGAGACGCTCGCCTCGAAGCCGCACGAACTGCCGGCGCACCGCTTCATCATCGACATGGTGCGCAAGCATCCCGGCGAGATCACCATCGTCGCCGTCGGCCGCATGACCAACCTGGCGCTGGCGCTGCGCGAGGACCCCGGTATCGCCGAACTCGTCAAGGAGGTCGTCATCATGGGCGGCGCCTTCGGCTATTCCGGCCATTCCGGCAACGTCACCCCGGTCGCCGAGGCCAACATCATCGGCGACCCGCATGCCGCCGACGAGATGTTCGCCGCCTCCTGGCCGGTCGTCGTGGTCGGCCTCGACGTCACGCAGGAATGCGTGATGACCACCGCCTATCTCCAGGACCTGCGCCAGAAGGCCGGCAAGGCCGGCCAGTTCTGCTGGGACATCTCGCGCGTCTATGAGGATTTCTACCGCGCCGCCACCGGCATCGACGGCATCTTCGTGCACGATTCCTCGGCCGTCGCCTATGTGATCGACCCGGGCCTGTTCACCACCCGCACCGGTCCGATCAAGGTGGTGACCGAAGGCATTGCCATCGGCCAGACGATCCAGAAGCCGTCGACCCGCTCCTTCCCGCCGGGCGTCTGGGACGGCCTGCCGGACCACACCATCTGCACCGATGTCGACGGGCCGCGCTTCCTGAAGCTCTATTTCGACACGATCGTCGACGGCGCCGCCGCGCGCGCCTGACCCGACGCGCGGGGGCCCTGGGGCTCCCGCGCCCCCTCCCGCCAGCGTCCCCGAGAGCCTCGTGCCGATCGCCCCCATCTCCGTCGTCATGCCGGTGCGCAACGGCGCCGCCTTCATCACCGCCGCGCTGGAAAGCCTGCTCGGCCAGACGCTTCCCCCGGCCGAGATCATCGTCGTCGACGACGGCTCGACGGACGACA
>JAEWAD010000388.1 GCA_023391905.1 Pseudomonadota bacterium
CCGCCGCGGCAAGACGGGATTTCACCATCAACGCGCTCTCGGTCGATCTTTCCGGCCGGATCCACGACCCGGTCGGCGGGCTCGCCGATATCGCGGCGCGACGCGTGCGCTTCATCGGCTCGGCCGAACGGCGGATTGCCGAGGATCGCCTGCGGGCGTTGCGTTTCTTTCGCTTCCACGCCGCCTATGGCTCGGGCGCGCTCGATGCGGAGGGCCTGTCGGCGACGATCCGGGCGCGGCAGGATCTGGCCTCGCTTTCGGCCGAGCGGATCGGCCAGGAAATGCGCAAGCTGGTGATCGCGCCGGGTGCCGTCGCCACGCTGGCGACGATGCAGGAGAGCGGCATCCTGACCCTGGTCGCCGCCGGCGTCGGCGATCTCGTCGCCCTGGCGAGACTGCCGCGCTTCGAGCCGGAGGGCCCTGCTGCGGCGCTCCGCTTCGCCGTCCTGTTCGGGCGGGTGCAGGAGGACGTCGATCGCATCGCGGTGCGCTTCCGCCTCTCCAACGCGGAGCGAAGCCGGATGCGCCAGGCGCTGGAAGCGGGCGAGGTGATTGCGACGACCCGGCCGGAAACCGACCCCGCCACGCTCTACCGCTTGGGGCAGGGGGCTTTCCTGGACGGGCTCGCCTTCGCGGCGGCGAGGGGCTTCGTTGCCGACGCGGCTTTCCGCTCGCGCGGCGGCATGGCGCGGGACTGGGCCATCCCGGTGTTCCCGCTCTCGGGACGGGACGTCGTCGAGCTCGGCGTCGATCGCGGCCCGCTGGTCGGCCTGCTGCTCAAGCATGCCGAGCGCGAGTGGATCGCAGGCGGCTTCCGGGAGGACGCCACGGCGCTGCGGGAACGCTTGCGGGCGTTCCTGCTGAGCCATCAGCAACAGCAGCAGCAATAAAAAAGGGCCCCGACGGGGCCCTTTTCATGTCGTGTCCGGCGCGCCTCAGTGGGCGATCCGCGACCAGATCTTCTTCTTGGTGAAGTAGAGCAGGCCGGCGAAGACGATCAGGAAGATGATGACCTGAAAGCCGATGCGCTTGCGGGCATCCAGATGCGGCTCTGCGGTCCACATCAGGAAGGCCGAGACGTCGCGCGAGTACTGGTCGACCGTCTCGGGCGAGCCGTCCGAATAGGTCACCTGACCGTCGGAGAGCGGCGGCGCCATGGCGATCGCCGAACCGCTGGCGAAGCCGACATTGTAGTGCAGGCCGGGGCCGACCTCGGTGCCCGCCGGGGGCTCCTTGTAGCCGGTCAGCAGGCCGTGGATGTAGTCCGGGCCGCCTTCCTGGTACTGCGTGAAGATGTCGAGGATGAACCAGGGGAAGCCACGCTCGACGGCGCGGGCCTTGCCCATCAGCGACAGATCCGGCGGCGCCTTGCCGTTGTTGGCGGCGGCGGCGGCCTGATGGTTCGGGAACGGCGCCGGGAAGCGGTCGGACAGACGCGCCGGGCGCTCGAACATGTCGCCTTCGTCGTTCGGGCCGTCCTGGACCTGGAAGCTCTCGGCGACCGCCTTGGCCTGCGCTTCGGTGAAGTGCGGGCCGCCCGGCTGCGCCAGGTTGCGGAAGCTCATCAGGTCCATCGAGTGACAGGCCGCGCAGACTTCCTTGTAGACCTGGTAGCCGCGCTGCAGCTGCGCCGTGTCGAACCGGCCGAAGACGCCGGCGAAGCTCCAGGGCTCCTGCGGCGGCTTGACGAGCGGGTAGTGCGGCGTGGCGGCCGCGCCCTCTTCGGCGGCGCTTGCCGGGCCCACCGCCAGCGTCGCCGCGGCGACGCTGAGGGAGATGGCCAGACCGAACCGCGCGATTTTCTCGGACAGGGTCTTCATCATGATCGATCCGTGATCCTCTCGCGGCTTACTTGGTCTGCGGCGCGGCGGGCGCACCGGCGGTGACGAGGGCCGCATCCTTGCCGAGAACCGACTCGGTGATCGAGGCGGGCAACGGCTTCGGCTTCTCGAACAGGCCGAGCAGCGGCAGGATCACCAGGAAGTGGAAGAAGTAGTAGATCGTCAGGATGCGCGAGGCGATGACGTATCCACCTTCCGCCGGACGCGAGCCGAGGTAGCCGAGGCCGATCGACACCAGCACCAGGATCCAGAAGAACTGGCGATAGAGCGGGCGGAAATTGGCCGAGCGGACCTTCGAGGTGTCGAGCCACGGCACCGCGAACAGCACGGCGATGGCGCCGAACATGGCGATGACGCCGCCGAGCTTGTCGGGAACCGAACGCAGGATCGCGTAGAACGGCAGGAAGTACCATTCGGGGACGATATGCGCCGGGGTCACGAGCGGATTGGCCGGGGTGTAGTTGTCCGGATGGCCCATGTAGTTCGGCAGGTAGAAGGTGAACCACATGAAGACGATCAGGAAGACGACCAGGCCGAGCGCATCCTTGACGGTGAAGTAGGGATGGAAGGGCAGGGTGTCCTGCTCGGACTTGACGGAAACGCCGGTCGGGTTGTTCGAGCCCGGAACGTGCAGCGCCCAGATGTGCAGGACGACGACGCCGGCGATGACGAACGGCAGCAGGTAGTGCAGCGAGAAGAAGCGGTTCAGCGTCGGGTTGTCGACGGCGAAGCCACCCCAGAGCCAGGTCACGATGGTCTCGCCGACGATCGGGATCGCCGAGAAGAGGTTCGTGATCACGGTGGCGCCCCAGAAGGTCATCTGTCCCCACGGCAGCACGTAGCCCATGAAGCCGGTGGCCATCATCAGCAGGAAGATGATCATGCCGAGCACCCACAGCACTTCGCGCGGCGCCTTGTAGGAACCGTAGTAGAGGCCGCGGAAGATGTGGACGTAGACGGCGATGAAGAACATCGACGCGCCGTTGGCGTGCAGGTAGCGCAGCAGCCAGCCGTAGTTGACGTCGCGCATGATGCCTTCGACGGACGAGAAGGCGAGCGAGGTGTGCGGCGTGTAGTGCATCACGAGCACGACGCCGGTGACGATCTGGGCCACCAGCATGAAGGCGAGGATGCCGCCGAAGGTCCACCAGTAGTTCAGGTTCCGCGGGTTCGGGAACACGATGAACGAGGAATGGATGAGGCCGCCGAGCGGAAGGCGCGACTCAAACCACTTCAGGAAACCGTTTTGCGGCTGATAGGTCGATGGGCCGGACATGATGTCGATTTTCTCCCGGTCAGCCGATCTTGATCTTGGTGTCACTCAGGAACGAATAGACCGGAACGGCCATGTTCTCCGGAGCCGGACCACCGCGGATGCGGCCGGCCGTGTCGTAGTGCGAGCCGTGGCACGGGCAGAACCAGCCGCCGAACTCGCCCTGCTGGCCAAGCGGAATGCAGCCCAGATGGGTGCAGACGTTGACCATCACGAACCAGTTTTCCTTGCCGGGTGCGGCGCGGTTGGCGTCGGTGGCGGGCGCGTCGAGCTGCAGGTTGGCGTTGCGCGCGACCGGATCCTTCAGATCGGTCAGCGGAACGATCCTGGCGGCTTCGATTTCCGCCTCGGTGCGGTTGCGCACGACAACCGGCTTGCCGCGCCACTTCACGGTCAGCGTGTCGCCGGGCTGCAGCGCGGAAATGTCGACTTCGGTGGACGCCAGTGCGAGCGCCGATGCGTCAGGATTCATCTGATTGATGAAGGGCCAGACGGCCGCCGCGACACCGACGGCGCCCACGGCACCGGTCGCAATAAATAGAAAGTCGCGGCGGGTGGGTAGTGCCGTAGCGGTTTCAGCCAAAATGGTCCCCTCTCAATCCTCGGAAGCGGGAGCTGCCGTCGTCATCGGCCGAATGCACCGCGTTTCCAAGCGTACGAAATGCAGCCGGCCGAAAATGATGGGAAAACCGCCCGGTCTCCCATCTGCCAGATTAGAAGCTGTTTAGCCACCGACGGCGAAGAATGTCCAGAGAGTGGACACCGGATGCGCACATTGTCGCGGGATGGCCGCATTGGCTCAGCCGGCATGCACGGGGTGGATGAAACCGCGTCACCATGCTCGTCAAAACCGACGAAAATCCGGCACCCGACATTGCTGCGCCGCACTGGGCGGGGGAGGGCGACTGCCGTCCTCCCCCGGGAATCCCTGCTCAATGGCCGTCCAGATCGAGGAAGCCGCCGGACTGGCGGCGCCAGAGACCGGCATAGAGGCCGCCATGGCGCAGCAGTTCCTCGTGGCTGCCCGTCTCGACGATGCGCCCCTGGTCGAGCACGATCAGGCGGTCCATCGCGGCGATCGTCGACAGGCGGTGGGCGATCGCGATCACCGTCTTGCCGGCCATCAGGCGCGAGAAGCTCTCCTGGATCGCCGCCTCGACCTCCGAATCAAGCGCGGAGGTCGCCTCGTCGAGAACCAGGATCGGCGCGTCCTTGAGCAGCACGCGCGCGATCGCGATGCGCTGCCTCTGGCCGCCCGAGAGCTTGACGCCGCGCTCGCCGACATGGGCGTCGAGGCCGGTGCGTCCCTTCGGATCCGAAAGGCCGGCGATGAATTCCTCGGCATGGGCCTGGCGGGCGGCCGCGACCACCGCCTCCTCCGGCGCATCGGGTCGGCCATAGAGGATGTTGTCGCGGACCGACCGATGCAGCAGCGAGGTATCCTGCGTGACCAGGCCGATCTGCTGGCGGAGGCTGTCCTGCGTCACCTCGGCGACGTTCTGGCCGTCGATGAGCACGCGGCCACTCTCGACGTCGTAGAAGCGAAGCAGCAGGTTGACGAGGGTCGACTTGCCAGCGCCCGAACGACCGACCAGTCCGACCTTCTCGCCCGGCTTGATCGTGAAGTTCAGGTGCTCGATGACGCCGCCCGCCTTGCCATAGTGGAAGCGGACGTCCTCGAAGCGGATCTCGCCGTGCTTCGCCACCAGAGGCTTGGCGTCGGGCTTGTCGAGCAGCGCATAGGGCCGCGCGATCGTCTCCAGCCCCTCCTGCACGGTGCCCATCTGCTCGAAGATGCCGACCGCCACCCACATGATCCAGCCGGACATGTTGGTGATGCGGATGGCGAGGCCCGCCGCGACGGCGATCGCGCCGAGCGTCAGCGCGTCGAGTGACCAGAGCCAGACTGCAAGCGCGCCGGTCGCCACGACGAGCAGGCCGTTCAGGCTCGAGACGGTGGCGTTCATCGCCGTGATCAGCCGGGTCTCGTCCTTGAAGGCGGCGGTGTGCTCGACGAGCGCCTCCTTGGCGTAGTCGTCCTCGCGCTCGGGATGGGCGAACAGCTTCACCGTCTGGACGTTGGTGTAGCTGTCGACGATGCGGCCGGTCAGCTGCGAGCGCATCTCCGACATGATGGTCGAGCGGTCGCGGATGCGCGGCACGAACCAGGCGAGGGTCGCGACATACGCGAAGATCCAAAGGAGCAGCGGCATGGCCAGCCGCCAGTCGGCGCTCCAGAAGATCACCAGCGCCGAGCCGGCGAAGATCGTCACGAACCACAGCGCGTCGATCACCTGCACGACCGATTCGCGCAAAGCCGGGCCGGTCTGCACGATCTTCGAGGCGATGCGGCCGGCGAAGTCGTTGGCGAAGAAGGTGATCGACTGGCGCATGACGTAGTGGTGCGTCTGCCAGCGGATCAGGTTGGTGAAGTTCGGCGCGATCGTCTGCTGGTTCAAAAGGTCATGCGCCAGCGCGCCCAGCGGGCGGGCGATGACGATCACGAAACCCATCCAGAGGAAGGTCGGACCGTAATCGGCCCAGATTTCGCTCGGCGACGTCGATTTCAGCAGGTCGACGATCGAGCCGATGTAGCGAAGCATCGCGATCTCGATCAGCGAGACGACCAGGCCTATCGCCATCAGGATCAGCAGGAACGGCCAGATCTGCCGGCAGTAACGCCAGTAGAACGCGAGCAACGTGGCCGGCGGCATGCTTTCGTCATGCGACCGGAACGGATCGATCAGGGATTCGAAATAGCGGAACATGGGAACGTCCAGGAGTTTCAGGCTGGACCGCGCCCCACGGCGCGGTGAAAGGATCGGTGCGCAGCGCAAATCCCCGGGAGGAGATGGCCTGCATCCGGCGTGGCGATGTGCCTTGGGAGCGGTGAACCAGCCGCAGGGCGCGGCTTCGTATGGTTCAGTCGGTCGGGAGGTCTCGGGTCAGACGGCGGGCTGGGCCATCTGGAAGAGGCAGATCGCGGGCCGGATGTTCGACAGGATATTTTCCATCCAACCCTCCTGGATCTGCGTTGCGGGGCGCTGACGCGCGCGGCAACTGGGACAATTTGTCCTTCCTAGACCGATTTGCGGCCCGGATCTTCCCCTTTGTGCCGTGCGCGGGCTTTTGCGGGCGGCTTGTTGCCGAAGAGTGACAGGAGCGTCAGCCGGCCACGATCTCGCTCGGCGCCAGGCCGCCGATGAAGCCGCCCGACTGGCGTGCCCAGAGCGAGGCGTAGAGGCCCTGCGCCGCGAGAAGCTGCTGGTGCGTGCCGGTCTCGACGATCCGGCCTTCGTCCATGACGACGAGCCTGTCCATCGCCGCGATGGTCGAGAGGCGATGCGCGATGGCGATCACCGTCTTGTCGGCCATCAGCGTCTCGAGCTGCTCCTGGATGACGGCCTCGATCTCCGAATCGAGCGCCGAGGTCGCCTCGTCGAGGACGAGGATCGGCGCGTCCTTGAGCAGCACGCGGGCGATGGCGATACGCTGGCGCTGGCCGCCGGAGAGCTTCACGCCGCGCTCGCCGACATGGGCGTCATAGCCGGTGCGGCCGCGCGGATCGGCGAGGCCCTCGATGAACGCGTCGGCCGCGGCCTGGCGCGCCGCCGCGCGCACAGCCGTGTCGCTGGCATCCGGCCGTCCGTAGCGGATGTTGTCGCGCACCGAGCGGTTCAGCAGCGCCGTATCCTGCGTGACGACGCCGATTGCCGCGCGCAAGGACGCCTGGGTGACGGTCGAGATGTCCTGTCCGTCGATGCGGATCGCGCCGCTCTCGAGGTCGTAGAGGCGGAGCAGCAGGTTGACCATCGTCGTCTTGCCGGCGCCGGAACGCCCGACCAGCCCGATGCGTTCGCCGGGACGGATGACGAGATCGACGCCGCGCAGCACCGGCGCCTTGCCGCCATAGCTGAAGACGACCTTGTCGAATACGATCTCGCCCTTCGACACGACGAGTTCCGGCGCGTCCGGCTGGTCGGTCAATCCGTGCGGCCGGGCAATCGTCCGCATGCCGTCCTCGACCGTGCCGACATTGTCGAAGAGGCCAGTCAGCGTCATCATCACGCGGCCCGACATCACGGTCAGCCGCATCACGAGGCCGAGCGCCACGGCCGTCTCGCCGGCGCTGATCGCGCCTCGCATCCAGAGCACCACGGCGGCGGCGCCGGTCGCGCCGATCAGGAGCGCATTCGTC
>JAEWAD010000507.1 GCA_023391905.1 Pseudomonadota bacterium
GCGCCGCGCGTCGCTCGCCGCCGCTTCCGCCATCGCCGTCTCCGGCGCGACGGTGATGAAGATGTGCCAGTCGCCGTTGGTCGCGGCGATGCGATCGAGCGCGGCCCGCGTCAGCGCGACCGAACTCGTCCGCCCGGCCGCGAGATCGCCGGCCAGCGTCGTGGCGTTCGGCAGTCCGCTCATGACGCGTCTTTGCGGTTGTCGATCAGGCGGATCGGCTTCTGGCGCACCTCGATCTGCGTCAGGTGGACCAGTGCGCCCGGCGCGGCCAGCTTGACCGCGATCTCGACGCCGAGGCGGGTCTTCAGCAGCGCCTCATAGGCCTCGGTTGGCCGGTCGAGCGCGCCGCTCGCCTCGATATGCACCGTCATCTCGTCGCGTCCGCCGACGCGCTCGACCTGGCAGACATATTCGCTGAGCAGGTCGGCATGGTTCTCCGTCAGAAGCGCGCCGATGCCGGTCGGATAGATGTTGATGCCGCGCAGCTTGACCATGTTGTCGCTGCGGCCGAGGAAGCCGACGATGCGGCGCAGGTTGAGGCCGAGCGGCGAGGAATCGGTCTTGAACGCCGATACGTCATGCGTGTTGAAGCGGATGATCGGGAACACGTCGTCCTTGAACAGGCAGGTGCAGACCATGTCGCCGCTCTCGCCATCGGCGACCGGCGCGCCCGTCGCGATATCGAGGATTTCCAGATACTGGGCGTCCTCCTGCACATACATGCCGGAAAGGTCGGGACCTTCGCCGGCGATGGCGCCGGTGTCGCCGACGCCGTACCAGTCGAACACCTGCGCGCCGCCCCAGGCGCGGCTCATGGTCTCGCGGCTTTCCGCGCCCATATGGCCGGAGATCACGCGGACAGGGATATCCTTGCCGGGCTCGAGGCCGGCCTCGCGGGCGACGTCGGACAGCCGCTTGATGTAATCGCCGAAGCCGACGATCGCCGTGGCGCCGAATTCCTTCATCAGCCCGACCTGGTTGGCGGAGCGCGTCTCGACGCCGGTGCCGGCCGTCATCATCTGCGCGCCGACCCAGTGCAGGATCGATTCACGGACATAGTGACCGCCATTGACCATGCCGTGGCCGTAGACGGAGTGGACGATGTCGTCCCGCGTGATGCCCTGCAGCGCATAGAAGCGGCCGAGCAGGAGGTTCTGGATCTCGCGGCTCTTCGCGCCGAACAGGAGCGGTTGCGGCTTGCCCGTCGTGCCGCTGGTGGTCTGGAAGACGAGCGGCGGGCGCTGGTCGGCGGGATAGGAGTCGAGGCCGTGGAAGTCGCCGATCGGCGGATGCGCCTCGACCGAGGCCATCAGGTCGGACTTCGAATAGGCCGGCAGCTTGACGATGTCCTCGATTGAACGGATGTCCCCGGGCTCGACACCCCTGGCGCCCCAGAGCCGCTGGTAGAACGGGATCTTCCAGGCGAAGGCGACGATCTTCAGGAAACGCTCGTTCTGGATCGCACGCAGCTCGTCGCGGCTGAGCGCCGTGAAGCGCTCGACGAAGCTCTCCGGGCGTCCGTAGTCGCGGATGATCCCGGCATAGTCCATCGCTTCGAAGTAGTTGGGCGGCAGCATCGGGTGTTGGTTCCCTGTCGTGTTTGGAAGGAATGGGGCGGCTGGCGCTCTAGGGCGCCTTGGCCATGGCGGCGCGGAGCGGGGCGAGCGTGCCGCCTTCGGCGAGGCCGAGCGCGGCCGCGATGAGTTCGTCCGTGCTTTGCGGAGAGAGGCTGGCCGCGGCCATCAGGTCACGTGCCTTGTCGAACAGCGCCTCGTCGGAAACGGGGTTCTCCGTATCGCCCCAGGCGTCGGCGACGCTCTGCGTCAGTGTCTCGCCGCTTTCCAACGTGACCGTGACGGCGCTGCCGAAATGGCGCGGGTACGGCGTGGTGAAGGTTTCGCTGGCGACGACCGTGGTCCGTTCGCGCAGCGCCACGAGTTCGGGACGGCCGAGCGCCGGCAGGTCGAAGGCGTCGAGCGGCGGTGCGCCGTTCTGGAGCGTGACGGCGACGGCATGCTGCAGGCTGAATTTCGCCTGCAGTGTTGTCTCGGGCCGGGGACGGTCGCAGAACAGCTTGGCGTCGGCATAGGTGTCGATCGCGATCGCCGCGATCGGGCGTCCGTCGAGTTGGTTGCGAAGCGCCAGCGCCGCGTCGATCGCCGCATGGGCGTGGCGGCAGGCCGGCCAGGGCTTGAAGCTCGTCTCGGCGATCTTCCAGGCGCTTGCCGCATCGGCGACGACGTCATCCGGCGAGGCGCCGGGGCAGGTCGCGGCGAAGAAGCCCTGCGGTCCCTCAAGGATGAAGCGGGGACCCGTGAAGCCGCGCGCCGCCAGACGCGCCGCCATCAGGCCCCGCCGCGCCGCCTCGGCGACGTGCAGCGTCTTGGTCATCACCGGCTCGTTGCGGCACTGCCAGAACCCGCCCGCCACGCTGCCGGCATTGCCGAGCGCGGCGACCATGGCGGCCGGATCGAGGCCGAGAAGGCTGCCGCTGGCCGCTGCCGCGCCGAAGCCGCCGCAGGTCGCCGTGTTGTGGAAGAAGGCGTAGTGACCTGAGCCGACGGCGCCGCCGAGGCGGATCATCGCCTCGTATCCCCGGATGATGGCATCGAGGAAGTCCTCGGAGCCGGTGTCGTCCGTCGCCGCCGCCAGCGCGGCCGGGATGACGACGGGGCCCGGATGCAGCAGCGCGGCGCGGTGGACATCGTCCATTTCGAGGATGCTGCCGAAGCCGCCGAGCACGAACGCGGCCGTCGCGGGATCGGTCCGACGGGCCCCGAACAGCTGTGAGCTACCGGTCATCGAGCCGGCCGCCTCCGCTTCGATGCAGCGCCCCGTTTCGGTCGTGCGGCCGATCGCGGCGCAGCCGATCCAGTCGACGAGATGACGCGCGGCCCGCTGCCTGTCGTTGGCGGAAATCGGTCGCGCCAAAAGGCCAACCAACCGTTCCGTCACGCTTTTTTCGTCTGCGAGACCCGTCATCGCCCTTGCTCCGCAACGGCGTTTGCCGCACAGTGACTAAGAATTTGTCCGGACATATTTACCCAGGCTCGGTCGTTGTGCAAGTGCGAATACAGCGGTTCGGCATCTGGAATCGAAGGTGAAAATCTGGTGGCGCGTTCAATCCCCAAGCTCTCGGCGCGAGAGGCGACGGCCCTCGCGCCGCCTGGTGCGCGGGTCTACCTGGCCGGGTGCTGCGGCGAGCCGGGCGCGATCCTCGACGCGGTTTCGGCCGAGCCGGATCTCTGGCGCGGCGTCGAATTGCTGGGCGCCTATATCCCGGGTGTCAATCGCCGTGACCTCTCCGCGATCGGTCGCGAGACCGTCGCGCGCAGCATTTTCGCTACCGAGGGATTACGTCCCGGACAATCGGCCGGAACCGTCGCGATCTGGCCGGCGCACTATACCGAACTCTACCGTCACCTGGCCGAGCCCGGGCGTGTCGATGTCGCCTATTTCCAGGTGCCGCCGCCACGCGCTGACGGCACGGTCGGCTTCGGCGTCGCTGCCGATTTCTCGCCGGCGCCCGTTCAGGCGGGCGCCCGCCTCGTCGGTCAGATCAACCCGGATATGCCGGATGTCGTCGACGGCCCGCGCGTCCCGGTGGAGCGCTTCTCGGCCTTCGTCGATGCCGCGGTGCCGCTGATCTCCTATGATTCCGGCCGGCGTGACCCCGTGATCGACGCCATCGGCGTCCGCATCGCCGGTTTGATCCGCGAGGGCGACACGATCCAGCTCGGTCTCGGCAAGATGCAGCAGGCGGTGCTGGACGCGCTCGTCGATCATCGCGGCCTCGGATTCCACAGCGGCATGATCTCCGATCCGATCCTGCCGCTGATCGATCGCGGAGTGTTCGCGAAAGGCATCACGACGGGCGTCGCCCTGGGCAGTTCCGCACTTTACGAACGGGTGCGTGATCTGCCGCAATTGCGCTTCCGGCCGGTTGGCGAGACACATGCGATTGGACACTTGTCGCGAATCGAGCGCTTCATCAGCATCAACTCGGTGATCGAGGTGGATTTATTGGGTCAGGCGAACGCCGAATTCTTGGGCGGGCGCCAGGTAAGCGGGCTGGGTGGCATGGTCGATTTCGTTCGTGGCGCGCGCGCCTCCTCGGGCGGGCGTTCTTGGCTCGCGCTGCCGGCAAGCGCCGAAGGTGGCTGGCGCAGCCGCATCGTGCCGGCCTTGCCGGCGGGCGTGGCGGCCGGCGTTTCGCGAACCGATGTCGACTGCGTCGTCACCGAGCATGGCGTTGCCGATCTGCGCCGGGCGAGCGTCGCCGAGCGCGCCGAACGGCTGATCGCGATCGCCGCGCCGCAGTTCCGGGACGAACTCGCCACCAATTGGCAGGCGATCCAGCGGGCGGGGAGCATGGCCTCATGAGCAAGCCCGCCACCGCAGGCGATCTGCCGCGCTATCACCAGATCAGCAACATCCTGACCGAGCGCATTGAGCTCGGGAAATATGCGATCGGCGACCTGCTGCCGACCGAGCAGGACCTCTGCGCCGAGTTCGACGTCAGCCGCTACACCATCCGCGAAGCGCTGCGCCGTCTCACCGAGGCGGGGCTGGTGCGCCGCCGGCAGGGTTCCGGAAGCCAGGTCGTCGCCAACAAGGCGCCGGCCAATTTCGTTCACTCGATGCGCTCGCTCAGCGAATTGTTCCAGTATGCTTCCGACACGGTGTTCAAGATCACCGCCGTCGAGATGCAGGTGCCGGAGCCGGAGGTGCAGCCCTATCTCGGTGAGACGGCCGACGAGCCCTGGCTCTATGTCGAGGGCGTGCGCCTCGAGGCCGACGGGCGCACGCCCATCGCCTTTTCTCGTGTCTTCATCAACCGCGAGTTCGAGGGCATCGCCGGCGACCTGCCGAGCGTCGGCGGCACGATCTTCCGGCTGATCGAGCAGCGCTACGGCGTCACGGTGGAGGATGTCGAGCAGGAGATCCAGGCCGAGCCGATGGGCAAATACGCCGCCAAGCTGCTGGGCTCGTCGACGCGGATCTGGGCCGTTCGCGTCATCCGCCGCTATTTCGGCGAGGACGGCAAGATCCTGCAGATCTCGGTCAACTACCACCCGGCTGACCGCTTCTCCTATTCGATGCATCTGCGTCGCGAGGGCGCGAAAGGCTGGGTCTGAGGCTTAGCCTTCAGCCCCGCCGTCCGGCCAGGACCTCGGCCACCGCCGCCTCGTCGAGCCCGGCTTGCCGCAGCACTTCGGCCGTATGCTCGCCGAGGGCGGGCAGGGTGGTGTCGAGCCGGCCGGGCTCGTCGTGATAGCGGATCGGCGTGCCGATGTGCAGATTGCCGTCCGCATCGCGGTGCAGCATCTCGCGCGCCGCGATATGCGGCTGGTGGAAGGCCTCATGCAGGTCGAGGACAGGCGCGAAGCAGACGTCCTTGTCGGCGAACCAGGCTTCCCATTCGGCGCGCGTCTTCGTCGCGAAGGTCGCGCGCAGGAACTGCTTGACCGGTTCCTGCGTCGGTCCCGCCGGGCCCTCGGCGATTGGGATCAGGTCGGGCCGCTCCAGCGCGTTCAGCAGGTTGCGGACGAATTTGTGCTCGACGCCGCCGAGCACGACATGGCGACCATCGGCCGTCTCGTAGACCGAGAAGAAGGCATAGCCGCCGAAGGAGCGCTCTTCCTTGACGCGCGGGGCGCGGTCCTCGGCGAATACCGGCCCGGTGACGTTCGGAAGCCACGCCATGGTGGAATCCTGCATCGAGATGTCGAGATAGTCGCCGCGGCCGGTCTTCTCGCGCCGGAGCAGTGCCATCAGGATGCCGGCGAAGGCGGTCATCGAGCCGGCCATGTCGGCGACCGGCATGTGCGGGTTGGTCGGTTGGCCGTCGCTGCCGAGATTGAGGCTGACGACACCGGCCAGCGCCTCGATGGCGATGTCGTGCGCGGGACGCTTCACCTCCGGCCCGGTCTGGCCGAAGGCCGAGATCGAGGCGTAGACGATGCGCGGATTGACCTTCGACACCGCCTCGTAGCCGACGCCGAGCCGGTCGACGACGCCGGGGCGAAACGCCTCCACCACGACGTCGGCGGTCTCGCAGAGCCTGAGGAAGGCGGCGACGCCGGCCGGCGTCTTGAAGTCGAGCACGATGCTCTTCTTGCCGCGATGCGTGTTGCGGAACCAGACGCTGACGCCGTCGGCGGTGCGGTAGCCGACATTGCGCACGGGCTCGCCCTCGCCGGGCGGCTCGATCTTGATCACCTCGGCGCCATGGTCGGCCATGGTCTGGGTCAGCATCGGGCCGGGCAGGAACAGCGACAGGTCGAGGACGCGGAGACCTTCGAGCTTCATGGCATGGACCTCGTTGGTCAGATGGTCTGTTCGGCGCGCAGCCTGGCGATCTCGTCGGAGCCGTAGCCGATCTCGGCGAGGATCTCGTCCGTGTGCTGGCCGAGGCCGGGACCGGACCGCGCCTCGGCGCGGCGGCCGTCGAGCCGGATCGGATTGGAGAGCACCTGCAGGCCGTCGCGCGCCGCGTGGTCGACCGACTGCACGCCGCCGGTCGCGCGGAAATAGGGATTGTCGAGCGCCGCCCCCATGCCGAGGACGGGCGCGGCCGGGAGTTGGCCGGAGAAGCGGGCCATCCATTCGCCCGTCGAGCGCGTCGAAAGCGCCGCGTCGAGGAGGGCGATCAGCGCCTCGCGGTTGTCGTAGCGGTTCTTGTTGGAGCGGAAGCGCGGGTCCTCGACGAGCTCGCCCAGGCCGGTCAGTTCGCAGAGCTTCTCCCAGAACTTCGGCAGGATGCACATGATGAAGATCCGGCCGTCGCTGGTCGGGAAGGTCTCGCAGGGCACGACGGACGGATGGCCGGAGCGCGGGCGGCGGGTCGTCTCGACGCTCTCGTTCAGATACCAGGTGGCCGGATAGGTCAGCTGGTGCATGGCGACGTCATAGAGCGTTACGTCGACATCGCGGCCGCGGCCGGTCCGGGCCGCCCCGAGCAGCGCCGCGGTCAGGGCGAAGGCGGTGGTGATGCCGGTCAGGTAGTCGACGATCGACAGACCCATGCGCGTGGGGGCGCCGTCCGGCTCGCCGGTCAGCGACAGGAAGCCGGCTTCCGCCTGCATCAGATAGTCATAGGCTGGCCAGTTGGCGCGCTCGCCCTCGCGGCCATAGCCGGAGAGATGGGCGCAGACGATCGACGGCTTCACCTTCGCCAGCGCCGCGTGGGTAAGGCCGAGCTTGGCCGGCTGGTCGCCGCGCAGATTGTTCAGCACGGCGTCGGCGCCGGCGACGAGGCGGTGCAGCACCGCCTGGCCCTCCGGCTTGCGCAGGTCGAGCGTCAGGCTCTTCTTGCCGAGGTTGAAGGTCTGGAAGAACTGGCTGTCGTTCTCGCCGAGGAAATAGGGGCCCGACTGGCGCGAGCTGTCGCCGGCCGGTCCCTTTCCCGTCGCCGGCGGCTCGATCTTGATCACCTCTGCGCCCATGTCCGAGAGGTACATGGTCGCGAAGGGGCCGGCGCCATATTGCTCGGCGGCGATGATCCGGATGCCCTTGAGCGGCGGTTCGGCGATGCCGAAGCCGCCCGGAGCCGCATCGTTTCTCGTCGCCGTCAGGGTCACGCCGGGTTCCTTTCCATCATCTGCTTGGCGATGATCATGCGCTGGATCTCGTTGGTGCCTTCGCCGATGCACATCAGCGGCGCGTCCCGGAAATAGCGCTCGATATGGTACTCCTTGGAATAGCCATAGGCGCCGTGGATGCGCATGGCCTCCAGCGAGTTCTCCACCGCCGCCTCCGAGGCGAAATACTTCGCCATGCCGGCTTCCATGTCGCAGCGCTCACCGCGGTCATAGGCGCGGGCGGCGTCGTAGGTCAGCAGGCGGGCGGCCTGCAGGCGCGTCGCCATCTCGCCGAGCTTCAACTGGATTGCCTGATGCTGGCCGATCGGCTTGCCGAAGGTCTTGCGCTGCTGGGCGTAATGGACGCTGTCCATCAGCGCCGCGCCGGCGAGACCGCAGCCGCGCGCCGCGATGTTGATGCGGCCGAGCTCGAGGCCGCCGAGCGCCGTCTGCATGCCACGACCTTCCTCGCCGCCGATCAAATTCTCGACCGGCACGCGGTAGTTCTCGAAGCTGAGCTCGGCGCTGTCGATGCCCTTGTAGCCGAGCTTCTCCAGCTTGCGCGAAACGTTGAAGCCTTCGCCCTTCTCGGCGATCAGCATCGACATGCCCTTGTGGCGCGGGTCGGCGTCGGGGTTCGTCTTCACCAGCAGCGCGAAACAGGAGCCGTGAATGCCGTTGGTGATCCAGGTCTTGGCGCCGTTGACGACATAGTGGTCGCCTTCGCGCACGGCGCGGGTGCGGATTGCCTGCAGGTCGGTGCCGGCGTCCGGCTCGGTCAGGGCCAGGCCGCCGCGCAGCTCGCCGGTGGCGAAGCGCGGCAGGTATTTCTGCTTCTGCGCCTCGGTGCCGACGCGGGTCACGCAGGCCGACATGATCAGGTGCGAGTTGATGACGCCGCCGAGCGACATCCAGGTGGCGGCGATCTTCTCGACGATCTTGGCGTAGGTCGTCGCCGACAATCCGAGGCCGCCATATTCGGCGGGAATCGTCGCGCCGAACAGGCCGAGCTCCTTCATCTGCTCGACCATCTCCAGCGGATACTCATCCGCATGGTCGAGCCGCAGCACATGCGGACGCACGTCGCGCTCGAGCCACTTCTCGATCGCTTCGAGGATCATCTGGTCGTCGGACGAGAGGTCCGAAGGGGAGGCGTTGGACATGGGGCGTTCCTCTTCCGGCGCGTCAGTAGCGCGCCTTCTCCTCGACATCGAAACCGCGCTTGGCGATCAGCATGGTGCGCTCGAACTCGCAGATCAGCTTCTCGTCCTGATTGAAGCCGCGCGTCTTCACCGTGACGATGCCGGCATTCGGGCGCGACTTGCTCTCGCGCTTGCCGAGCACCTCCGATTCCGCCACCAGCGTGTCGCCGGCGAAGAGCGGGAAGGTGAGCTTGATTTCGCTCCAGCCGAGGTTGGCGATCGCCTTCTGGCTGACGTCGGTGACGCTCATGCCCACCATCAGTGCGACGGTGAAGGGCGAGCAGATGATGCAGCGGCCGAACTCGCTGTGCTTGGCGTATTCGGCGTCGAAATGCATCGGATGGGTGTTCATCGTCAGCAGCGTGAACCAGGTGTTCTCCGTCTCGGTGATCGTCCGGCCCGGGCGATGCTCGTAGATGTCGCCTTCGTTGAAGTCCTCGAAATAGCGACCGAAGCTCTCGCGGTAGCGATTGGGACCGACTTCCTTGATTGTCACGACCATCGTCTTGGCTCTTCTCACTGGTTCTTGTTCTGGAAGGAATCGCGGAGCGCCAGGATGCGCTCCATGGCACGCACCACCGGCCGCTCGACGAGCTTGCCGTCGAGCACGGCGAGGCCGGTCGGGCTGGCGCGATAGGCAGCGATGACCCGCTCGGCCTGCGCGATCTCGTCGGCAGTCGGGGCGAACACCTCGTTCACCACCGCGACATTGGCGGGGTGCAGCACGCCCTTGCCGGTGAAGCCGAGCGCCCTGGCGGCGATGGATTCGGCGCGGACGATCTCCGCGTCGCGGAAGGCAAGGCTCGGCACGTCGAACACGTCGACGCCGGCGCGCTTGGCCGCGTGCACGACCCGCGAGCGGGCATAGAGC
>JAEWAD010000512.1 GCA_023391905.1 Pseudomonadota bacterium
GGCTCGGCCAGATAGGCGAGGTCGAGACGCGGCAGGATCACCAGCGACATCGCCATGTTGACGAGAATGACGACGACGAGCGGCAGCGCCGCGAGCCAGAGCGACGGGGCCGAAGTGGTCTGTTCGCCGCGCGAAAGCTCGGCGGTGTCGAATTCGTGCGCCGTCGCGGCCCGCTCGCGCAGGCCGCCGGCGTCGGTATTTCCAGCCGTCGCCATGCCGCCAAACCCTTCGCCGGCCTTGCGCGCCGCCGCCTCGACGCGGCCGAGCCAGGCCATGCCGAAGACGAGCATGATGATCGAGGCGAGGATGCCGAGACCGGGCGCCGCGAAGGGCGTGGTGCCGAAGAAGGGCATCGGGATCGCGTTCTGGATCGACGGCGTGCCGGGGAAGGCCGACATGGTGAAGGTCGAGGTCCCTAGCGCGATCGCCGCCGGCATCAGCCGGCGCGGTACATCGGCGGCGCGGAACACCTGCGCCGCCATCGGTGCCAGCACGAAGAAGGCGACGAACAGGCTGACGCCGCCGAAGGTGACGATGGCGCCGGCGAGCACGACGGCGAGCACGGCGCGGCGCTGGCCGAGCTTCCGGATCATCGCGTCGGCGATGACGGTGACGGAGCCGCTGTCCTCCATCAGCTTGCCGAACAGCGCGCCGAGCAGGAAGAGCGGGAAGAACTGCGCCAGGAACTGCGCCGCGCTTCCCATGAAGGTCTGCGTCCAGTGCGCGAGCAGCGGCTCGCGGGAGAGCAGCGCCGCGACGAGGGCGGCGATCGGCGCGAGCAGCAGAACGGACCAGCCGCGGAAGGCGAGGCCGACGAGCAGGGCGAGGCCGAGGACGATGCCAAGCAGTCCCATGCTCAGCACTCCTGCAGCAGGACGTCGAGATCGGCGCTCGAGCGGACGCCGACATCGTCGCCATGGTCGGCGAGGAATTCCGCCGCTGCGCGCCGGCCTTCGTCGCGCAGCATGGTGAGGAAGGCCCATTCGGCGTTGAGCTTCGACGAATGACCGAGATCGGTCATCATCTCGGTCATGATGCGATGCGTGCGCATCGTCGCCCAGCGCGCGCCCTCGGGCGTCGCCGGCGTCGCCATCTCGCGCATCAGCGCGATCATGCGCAGTTCCTTCATCAGGGCAGCATTGAACGATATCTCGTTGAGCCGGTTCAGGATTTCGGAGGCTGTGCGTGGCGTGCCCGGCCGTTCGCGCGGGTTGATCTGGACGAGGATGGTGTCGAGCGCGTCGCTCTCGCGCACCAGCGGCGTGATGGTGGGATTGCCGACATAGCCGCCGTCCCAATAGGGATCGCCGTCGATCTCGACCGCCTGGAACATCGTCGGCAGGCAGGCGGAGGCGAGCAGCACGTCGGGCGTCAGCTCGGGATTGCGGAAGATACGGCCGCGCCCGGTGCGGACATTGGTGGCGGTGACGAAGAGCTTGACCGGCGCCTTGGCGAGGCGGGCGAAATCGACGCTCTCGGCGAGGATGTCGGCGAGCGGGTTGAAGCCCATGGGGTTGAGGTCATAGGGCGAGAACACGCGCGCCATCATGTCCATGGCGAGGAAGGCGGGCGAGGTATCGAGCGACCAGTTGCCCATCACCTTGTCGAGCGGGCTGCGCTGCAGCGGGCTCATCGCGCCGGCCCTGGCGACGCGCTCCCAGAAATCATGCAGCGCCTGCCTTGCCTGATCCGGGCCGCCCGAGGCGAGGCCGGCGACCATCACCGCCGCGTTCATGGCGCCGGCCGAGGTGCCGGAAACGGCCTCGATGCGCAGCCAGGGTTCCTCGAGCAGCCGGTCGAGCACGCCCCAGGTGAAGGCGCCATGCGCGCCGCCGCCCTGCAGCGCCAGATCGATGGGCCGCGTTTCCCGGGACTGGCGCCCCGCCTTCGCTGTCGGCATGTCCGTCTCCCCTTGGCTGCGCCCGGCGGCGTCCGTCTCAGCCGATAGCAGAGCCGTGCACCTTGCCAAGTGCACCGCGTCTCCCGTCCGGAGCGTAGCGTCCCAAAATCACGATTGTGAGACGCTTTCCCTTTACGGAAGCAAGAGGTGTGCCGTTGTCGCGGAGATCAGGGCGACGTGCGGGTGGCCGCCGCCTCGGCGCGGGCGGTGCGGCGGGTGGAGACGAGGAAGGCGACGACGAAGGCGATCGTCAGCAGCAGCACGATGGTCGGCGCCGGGGCGCTGTCGAGGAAGAAGCTCAGATACACGCCGGCAAGCGAGCAGCCGACGGCGATCGCGGTGGCCGCCAGCAGCATGGCGCTGAACTTCCGGGTTAGCAGGAAGGCGATGGCGCCCGGCGAGACGAGCATCGCGATGGCGAGGATGATGCCGACCGCCTTCAGCGCGCCGACGATGGCGAGCGAGAGGATCGCGAGCAGGCCGTAATGCAGCAGCTTGACCGGCAGGCCGACGACGCGCGCCTGCACCGGATCGAAAGCGTGCAGCAGCAGATCGCGCCATTTGACGGCGATGATGCCGGTGATCAGCAGCGCGATGATGCCGCTCTCCAGAATGTCGCGCCAGCCGACGCCGAGGATGTCGCCGAACAGGATGTGGTCGAGATGCACGTCGGTCTCGATCTTGGTGTAGAGCACGATGCCGAGGCCGAACATGCCGGAGAACACGATGCCCATCACCGTATCCTGCTTGATGCGGCTGTTTTCCTTCAGATAGCCGCTGGCCAGCGCGCAGCCCATGCCGGCGAAGAAGGCGCCGACGGCGAGCGGCAGGCCGACGATATAGGCGATGACGACGCCGGGCAGCACGGCGTGCGAGATGGCGTCGCCCATCAGCGACCATCCCTTGAGCACGAGATAGCAGGAGAGCAGCGCCGTCGGCACGGCGACCAGCACCGAGATGATGAGCGCGTTCTGCATGAACGCGAACTGGAACGGTTGCAGGAGCGTGTCGATCACGGCGTCGTCTCCAGGGCCTCGGCCGCGCGGCGGCGGGCGGCGAGCAGGCCATGCTTGGGCGCGAACACGAAGGCGCCAAGGAAGATGAGGGTCTGCAGAACGACGATGATGCCGCCCGTGGCGCCGTCGAGGAAATAGGAGAGATAGGCGCCGACGAAGCTGGTCGCCGCGCCCACCGCGACGCTGATCATCAGCAGGCGCGGAAAGCGGTCGGTGAGCAGGTAGGCGGTGGCTCCGGGCGTCACGACCATGGCGATGACCAGGAAGGCGCCGACTGTCTGCAGCGCCGCGACGGTGCAGGCGGAGAGCAGCGTGAAGAACAGGATCTTCAGCGCGGTCGGGTTCAGGCCGATCGAGCGGGCATGGCTTTCGTCGAAGAAGGTGACCATCAGGTCCTTCCACTTGACCATGAGGATGGCGAGCGAGACGAAGCCGATGATGGCGAGCTGCAGCGTATCCTCCGGCGTGATGGCGAGGATGTTGCCGAGCACGATGGTCTGGATGTTCACTGATGTCGGCGACAGCGACACCATGAACAGGCCGAGCCCGAAGAAGCCGGTGAAGATCAGGCCGATGATCGCGTCTTCGCGCAGCTTGGTGCGCTGGTTCAGGAACAGCATCGCCGCGGCGGCGAGGCCGCCGGAGAAGAAGGCGCCGATCGAGAACGGCAGGCCGAGCATGTAGGCGCCGGCGACGCCGGGCACGATCGAGTGGGAGAGGGCGTCGCCGATCAGCGACCAGCCCTTCAGCATCAGATAGGCGGAGAGAAAGGCGCAGACGCCGCCGACCAGCGCGCTGACCCACATGGCGTTGACCATGTAGTTGTAGCCGAAGGGCTCGAGCAGGACTTCGGTCACGGCCGCGGCTCCGTCGGAGCGGGCGTGCCGGTCTCGGGCAGGAGGAGCGGGCTCTCGTCGTCGGAGAGGATGTCGATCGAACCGCCGGCGACGTCGGCGTCGAGCACGACATGGCGCAGCACGCCGCCGAAGGTCTTCTCCAGATTGGCGCGGGTGAAGGTCTCGCGCGTCGGGCCATGCGCCAGAACGGTTCGGTTCAGCAGCACGGCGCGGTCGCAGAATTCCGGCACGCTGCCGAGATTGTGGGTCGAGACCAGCATGACGCGGCCTTCGTCGCGAAGCGCGCGCAGCAGCGCGATGATCGCCGCTTCCGTCTGCACGTCGACGCCGGTGAAGGGTTCGTCGAGCAGGATGACGCGGCCGTCCTGGGCGAGCGCGCGGGCGAGGAAGACGCGCTTCTTCTGGCCGCCGGAAAGCTCGCCGATCTGGCGCTTGCGCATGGCGGTCATGCCGACCCGCG
>JAEWAD010000515.1 GCA_023391905.1 Pseudomonadota bacterium
GCGCTGCACCTGCTCGGTGATCTGGCGCATCAGCGGCGCGCGACCGTCGCGCACGATGTTGCTGAAGTCCATCTGGCCGGCTGCGCCGCGGATCGCCGAGTTCAGGATCACGGCGAGCCGCGATTCCGCGACCTGGACCGAACCGGCCGCCTGGTAGAACAGCAGCGGATCGGTGATCTTGAAGCGGCCGAAAGCGTCCATCACGAGACGCTTGCGGTCACGCGCGATGACCTCGATCGGCGGCGAGTCGATGTCGAGCAGGCGCTTGTCCAGGAACACGACATTGTCGATCAGCGGAACCTTGGCATAGAGGCCAGGCGCTGTGACGACGCGCACGGGATTGCCGAAACGCAGCACCAGCGCCTGCTGGGTCTGGTCGACGATGAACAGGCCCATGTAGCCGATGATCGCGACGATGATGATGATGACGAGGCCGAGCCCGCCGAAAATGCGACCCATCACTGCGAGCCTCCCTGCTTGGCGGCTGCGGGCGCGCCCTGCAAGGCAGGCAACGGCATGAACGGCACCACCCCACTTCCCTTCTCGTCGACGATGATCTTGTCCATGTCGGCGAAGACGCCGGACAGCGTATCGAGATAGATGCGCTCACGGGTCACGGCGGGCGCCGCCTTGTACGACTCGTAGACCTTGGAGAAACGGTCGGCCTGACCGGTCGCCTCGGCGACGATCTGGTCGCGATAGGCGTTCGCCGCCTCGACGATCTGCGAGGCCTGGCCGCGCGCGCCGGGGATGACGCGGTTGGCGTAGGTCTGCGCCTCGTTCTGGACGCGGTCCTGGTCCTGCTCGGCCGCCTGCACGTCGCGGAACGAGTCGATGACCTCCGCCGGCGGGCCGACGTTCAAGAGCTGCACCTGGGTGATCTGGATGCCGGCGCCATACTGGTTCAGCTTGGCCTGCATCAGTTCCTGGGCCGACGTCTGGATGCCGAGGCGCTCCTCGGTCAGCACGCGGTCGATGTTGGACCGGCCGATGATCTCGCGCATGACGCTCTCGGCGGTCGCCTTCACCGTGCTTTCGGGGTTCTGGATGTTGAACAGGAAGTCGCTCGCATTGTCGATGACCCAGAAGACGGCGAAATCGACGTCGACGATGTTCTCGTCGCCGGTCAGCATCAGGCTTTCCTGCGGCACGTCGCGGCCGTTCGAGGCCGTGTTGCGATCATCCTGGATCGTGCCGACCGTCGTGCGGTTCACGCGCGTGACCTGCGGCGTGTAGACGGCCTCGATCGGGTAAGGCAGGCGGAAATTCAGGCCCGGAGGCGCGCTGCGCTGGTACTCGCCGAAGCGCAGCACCACGCCCTGCTCGTCCGGCTCGACGCGGAAGGTGAAGAAATTATAGGCCAGGAACGCGATGACCACCGCCAGGATGGCGATGAACAATATCGGGTTGAAGCCGCCACTGGATCCGCCGCCACCGGGCAGAACCTGTTTCAGCTTGTCCTGGCTGCGGCGAAGGAGTTCCTCGAGATCCGGCGGATTAGGTCCGTTGCCGCGCGGTCCCTGGCCCCAGGGGCCGCCATTGCCGCCGCCCTTCCATCCGCCGCCCGTCTGGTTGCTCCAGGGCATCTTCGCTCCTTAGTTGTCGATCAATAGGGAAGGCGTACCTGCCCCCGCCCATCGAAGCAAGAGAAGCCCCGGATATGCGGCCACTGCAGGGCCTCAGCAGGGCTGGAAGTGGTGTGCCGGGCCTGCGCTTTCAACGCATTCCCGGCGTTTTTCCACCATCGGGATCAGCTTCCGCGCCGCGCATAGATCACGAAACGGGTCGCGGCGCTGTCGGCCGGTCCGGCCGGAACGTCCTCGCTCGAAACAACGTCCCAAACCGCCGGGTCGATCGGCGGAAAGCGGGTGTCGCCATCCGGGGTGGCCGCCACATGGGTGATGTAGAGCCGCTCGGCGCGCGCCATGAAGGCACGGTAGATCTCGCCACCGCCGACCACCATCACCTCGTCGGCCGGCCCGGCCGCCGCGAGCGCGGCGTCGAGATCCGGCGCCACGGTCACGCCGTCGGCGGCGAACGCGTCGTCGCGCGTGACCACGATGTTGAGCCGGTTCGGCAACGGCCGTCCGATCGACGCGAAGGTCTTGCGCCCCATCACCACCGGCTTGCCGGTGGTGATGGCCTTGAAGCGCTTGAGATCGGTCGACAGCTTCCACGGCATGTCGCCGTCACGCCCGATGACGCCGTTCTCGGCGACCGCCGCGATGAGGGAAAGCCGTGCCGTCATTCCGCCTGCGGCAGCGCCGCTCCCTTGGACGCGCCCTTGGCCACGCCCTTCGCCTTCTTGGCCGGCTCGTCGTCCTTCGCCTTGCCGCCGGCCGAGATCCGGTCGACGGTCGCGAGCAGCAGCGCAGAGAGAACGAAGGTCATGTGCAGGATCGTCGACCACATGATCTTGTCGTTCGTATACTGGTTGGCGTTCAGGAACACCTGCAGCAGATGGATCGACGAGATCGCGACGATCGACGACGCAACCTTGATCTTCAGGCTGCCGGAATCGAGCTTGCCGAGCCAGGACAGGTCATGCCCGGCATCGTCGAAGCGGCTGACGTAATTCTCGTAGGACGAGATCATCACCATGACGACGAGGCTCGCCACCAGCGCGGCATCGATCAGGCCGAGCATGGCGAGGATCATGTCGGATTCGTCGTAGACGAACACGTTCATGGCTACCTTCCAGAATTTCGCCAGGAAGGAGGCGGCGTAGAGAACGAGGGCGGCGCCGAGGCCACCGTAGAAGATCACCAGCAGCCATCGGGCCGACATGATGAGCTTTTCGATCGAGGTCTCGAAGGATTTCAAGGGCGAAAGCTCCATGGGTGCAATGGCCGCATATACGGATCACAGGGCCGCTTCGCCAACCCTCCCTGCCTGCAAAATCGTGCCGCCGAGACGATTCAGCGCCTCGCCCTCGACGCGGCAGCGCTGCCATTCGACCAGGCGGCGCGCGCCCTGCGCCTCGTAGAAGGCGATCGACGGCGCGTTCCAGTCGAGCACCGACCATTCGTAGCGCCCCAGCCCCTCGGCGACGCAGCGCTGCGCGAGGCTCGCCAGCAAGGCCTTGCCGATGCCGTGACCGCGAAAATCCGGCTTCACGAACAGGTCCTCGAGATAGATGCCGTGGCGGCCCTGGAAGGTCGAGAAGGTGTAGAACCAGAGCGCGAAACCGGCCGGCTCGCCCCGCCATTCGGCGATCGAGCAGAACACGCGCGGCGACGGCCCGAACAGGGCTCCGTCCAGTGCGGCGGCATCCGTCTCGACCTCGTGCGCCAGTCGCTCGTATTCGGCCAGCGCCTTGACGAATTCGAGCACCAGCGGCGCGTCGCCGGGCTTCGCGGCGCGGAGGGTCAGGGTCATCTCGGTTCCTCGTCAGGGTTCGCGCGGCGCGAGGATCATGACGTCGAGATCCCGCTGCGGTTCGAAATCGGTCATCACCACCTCGAACTGCGTCGGGCTGATCTTCTTCACGCCCTCAGCGCAGAACGAGACCAGGTTCTTCGGCGCGCCCTTGTCGACCACGAGGCGGAACTTGGCGATCGGCCCGGCCCAGTTGCTGCCGGTGCGCAGGATGTAGCCGATGCGGTTCTCGAACAGGTTGTTGCCGCCATCGGCCGTCAGGCCGGCCCGCGCCGCCTTCAGGAAGGCCTCGTCCATGCAGTATTTCTGCCGATAGGGCTCGAACCAGGGCTCGGACTGCGCTTCCGGCGCGACGAAGGAGACGTCGGCGCTCTGGCCGACGCTCGGCTTGTAGCTGTGCTCGACCGACAGCTTCCTGCCGGCCGGAAAAGTCTGCTCGCGATAGAACACCGTCGACAGCAGCCAGTTCGGGGCGAGATGCTTCACCATCCCGTTGCCGTCATTGTCGTATTCGTCGATCACGGCAAGGCCGAGCCGCACCAGCCTGTCCTTGTCGGCCTGCGGCAGCGCGTCGAGCGCCTTGCGCGTCCCGTCGAGATGCAGCGCCAGCGGCACGCCGAGCTCTTCCAGAAGCGACGTCTGGTCGATGCCGAGCGCGAAGGCGCGCTGCTGCGCCTTGGTCTCGACCGGCTTGCCCTCGACCAGCGTCTTGAAGCCGAGGAAGTTCACGGGCTCCTCGACCGGGATCGAGGCCATGAAATCGATGCTGCCCTGGATGACCGGCAGCGGAAACGCGACGAGCGTGGTGATGTCGTGGTCGGCGTGGTTCTCGAAGGTGTAGCGGACGCGGACCTCGTCGAGCGAGATGAAGAGATCCTCCGACTGCATCTCGATGTCCTCGGTGAGGACGTAGACGAGACCGCCGGCGGCGAGCGCCGCGGTCGAGTCGTTGGCCGACGCCGGCGCGGCCGGCATCGCGGCGGCGAACATCAGGGCAAGGCCGGTGACGGCAAGGCGGGTCTCGAGGGCGCGCATGGCAGAAGGCTCCAGCCGTTCACGATACGTCCGGTCTAGCAGGTGGCGCCGCCGACGGTCGAGCGCTCCGCCCGGCCGTCGTGATGCCGGTCACACGGCGATCGGCGCCTTGATGGCCGGGTCGGGATCATAGCCGACGAGCTCGAAATCGGCGTAGCGGAAATCCTCGATGCGACGGACGTCCGGATTGATCTTCATCGTCGGCAGCGGCTTCGGCGTGCGCGAGAGCTGCAGCCGGGCCTGGTCGAGATGGTTCAGGTAGAGGTGGGCGTCGCCGAAGGTGTGGACGAACTCTCCCGGCTCCAGCCCGACGACCTGGGCGATCATCAGGGTCAGCAGGGCGTAGGAGGCGATGTTGAACGGCACGCCCAGGAAGACGTCGG
>JAEWAD010000523.1 GCA_023391905.1 Pseudomonadota bacterium
TCGAGCCGAGGAAGGCGCCGACGAGGGCGGGGAGCAGATATTCGAGGCCGACGCTGGCCTGGCCGATGCGCAGCTTCGAGGCGAGCAGCACGCCGGCGACGGCGGTGAGCGCGCCAGACGCGATGAAGGCGCCCATCGTGTAGCGCTGGACGGGGATGCCGTTCAGCGCCGCCGCCTTCGGGTTGGCGCCGATCGCGTAGAGATAGCGGCCGACCGGCAGGTGCTCGAGGATCAGCCACATGACGATGGCGAGCGCGATCACGTAGTAGCCGGTGATCGGCAGGCCGAAGACCATGGTGCCGTTCAGCGCCAGGAAGCCCTGCGGCAGCTGCGCCACCACCTGGCGGCCGCCCGTGTGCCAGAGCGCGATGGCGTAGAGGACGGTGCCGGTGCCGAGCGTCGCGATGAAGCTGTCGATGCGCGCCACCTCGACAAGCAGGCCGTTCAGCAGGCCCACGCCGGCGCCGAGGATGATGACGATCAGCACGGCGAGTGGCCACGGAATGCCGAGGATTGTCTGCAGGCTGATCGCCAGGATGTGCCAGAGCACGATGCCGTAGCCCACCGTCAGGTCGATCTTGCCGGCCGCCATCGGAATCATCGCGGCGAGCGACAGCAGCGCGATGATCGCCTTGTCGGAGATGATCGAGCGCAGGTTCAGCATGGTCGGGAAGGTCTGCGGCAGCGCGACCGAGAAGATGATGATCAGGAGCACCATCAGGATCGGCAGGCCGTAGACGGGAATGCGGCGGCGGATGCGCTCGCCGAGCGAGGCGTTCTTCAGTTCGCCGCGGGTCGGCTCGAGCGCGTCGGAACGGACGGAGTTCATGGACATGGGCGCTGTTCCTAGGCTGCTGCTTCCGACGCGGAGGCCGCGGTGATCACGGATTCGGTGGTGAGAGCGGATCCCGAGAGTTCGGTGAGGATCCGGCCGCGGTTGAAGACGAGCGCCCGGTGGCAGATATGGGCGATTTCCTCGAAGTCGGTGGAGACGACGAGCACGGCGAGGCCGTGTTCCAGCGCCTGCGCGATCAGGCGGTAGATCTCCGCCTTGGCGCCAACGTCGACGCCGGCGGTCGGGTCCTCGGCGATCAGCAGGCGGCGATTGGTGGCGAGCCAGCGCCCGACCACGACCTTCTGCTGGTTGCCGCCGGAGAGGCCTTCGATCGGCAGGTCCGGATCGTTCGGCCGGAGGCCGACCGAGGCGCCGAGTTCCTCGGCCATGCGGGCTTCGGCGCGCGGCGACAGATAGGAGAGCAGGCCGCGCCCGATCGCGGCGGGGTTGAGGAAGGCGTTCTCGCGGACGCTGAGCGAGAAGGCGACGGATTCCTCGGTGCGGTCGCGCGCCATCAGCCCGATGCCGGAACGGAGCGCCGAGCGCGGGTTCGAAAGATCGGGCGCGGCGCCGTCGATCAGCACGCTGCCGCGATGGGGCAGGGCGCCGAACAGCGCGCGGCCGATCTCCTCCTGGCCGGCGCCACGCAGGCCGACGAGCCCGAGCAGTTCGCCTTGGCGGATGTTGAAGGTGACCGGGCCGGCGGCCGATGTCTCCAGCCCCTTGACCGCGACGCGCACCTTGCCGGAGCCGAGTTCGGCCTTCTTGAACAGTTCGAGCGTCGTCGAGCCGACGATCAGGCTGACCAGTTCGTCCGGCGTCGTCTCGGAGACCGGCTTCTCGCCGACCTTGTTGCCGTCGCGCATGACGACGACGCGGTCGGCGATGCGGAAGATCTCGTCGAGCCGGTGCGAGACATAGATCATGCCGACGCCGCGGGCGCGCAGCCGGCGGATCGCCTCGAACAACCGCTCGACCTCGTCGGCGGGAAGGCTGGCCGTCGGCTCGTCCAGCACGAGGAAGTCGCAGTCGACGACGAGCGCGCGGGCGATCGCGACGAGCGATTTTTCGGTGCGGCTCAGGCTGTGCACGCGCGTCGTCGGGTCGATGTCGCAGCCGACGAGCTCCAGCGCCGTCGCGGCGCGCTGCTCGGTCGAGCGCCAGTCGATCAGGCCGCGTCCGGAGAAGCCCTGCGCGAGGCCCATGTTCTCGGCCACGGTCATCCATTCGACGAGGCCGAGATCCTGATGGATGAAGGCGACCTTCTGGCGCTCGCCGCGGGCCTGGGCCCGGTGGCGATAGGGCTCGCCGCCGATGGTGACATGGCCGCTGTCGGCGCGGAAAATGCCGCCCAGGATCTTGATCAGCGTCGATTTGCCGGCGCCGTTCTCGCCGAGCAGCGCCACGACTTCGCCGCACGCCACCTCGAAGCTCACGCCCTTCAGCGCCCGCGTGCCGCCGAAAGCCTTGGCGACATCGTCGAAGCGCAGAACTCCCCCGTCTGCCATTGTCATCCTCCCGGATGCGGACGGCACCGCGTTTCGTTCCCGATCCGGCTCTTTGTCCGGTTGCTATTGTTATCGATAACAGCTTCCGTCGTGTCAAGCGTGCGTGACGTCGAGGAAAGGGGCGGTGGCGGGAGCATTGGCATGGCATGCGGCGTGCCCCTTGAAAGGTACGGTCAGCGCGCAACATTCGTTGCCATTGCATGCGGAGGCTGTTCCCGACCATCCCTGCTCGTTTCGAGGGGGGCGCCATGAATTACGGAATAAGCATATTATTTCGAGCCATCCCGCTGGCGATGGGGGCGGTATGTCTGGCCCTCGGACTCTACGTCATGTCGGGCGGGTCGGACGCGAACTACTTCGTTTCCGGGCATGTCCTGGTGTCGCTGACGGCGATCTGCATCGCGCTCTTCACCACCGCGGCCGTGATCATCCGGCAGCTCACGAACACCTTCAGCCGCGCCTGGATGTTCGGCCTGCCGATCCTCGGCTACGTCGTGGCGTTGGCGACGGTGATCTGGGGCCTGACGATCATCCGGCAGGGCAGCGTGCCCGGCTTCGTCGCCGGCCATGTCGTGTTGGGCGTCGGCCTGATCGCCGCCTGCGTCAGCACGGTGGCGAGCGCGTCGAGCGCCTTCACGCTGATCCCGAAAAACGCCCATGGCCGCCATGAGGACGGGCCGCCCGCCGAAGCCTACAGCGCCTCCGTCGGCCTCGGCCTGATCGGCATCCCGGTCCTGGCGACGGTGATCTGCGTCATCTGGGCGGCGATGATGCTGATGCGCGGCGCCGAGACGCCGGACTATGTCGCCGGCCACGTCCTGATGGGGATCGCGGCGATCTGCTCCAGCCTGATCGCGCTGGTCTCGACGGTGGTGCGGCAGGTGCGCAACCAGTTCGACGAGGCGGAGCGCTGGGCCTGGGCCTACTGGGTGCTGCTGATGGGCACGGCGACCTTCGTCTGGGGGCTGTTCGTCCTGTTCGGGTCCGATCGGCCGGAGCGGATCGCGCCCGGCTGCATCCTGCTCGGGCTCGGCATGGTCTGCTACAGCATCATCTCGAAGGTCTGGCTGCTGGCGCTGGTCTGGCGGCGCGAATGCGCGCTCGCCAACCGGATCCCGTTGATCCCGGTGTTGACCTGCCTCGCCTGCCTGTTCTTCGCGGCCTTCCTGTTCGAGGCGGCGGTCGCCAATCCCGGCTTCTTCGTTCCGGCGCGCGTCCTGACCGGACTGGGCGCGGTCTGCTTCACCCTGTTCTCGATCGTCTCGATCCTGGAGGCGGGCACGTCGGGCAA
>JAEWAD010000544.1 GCA_023391905.1 Pseudomonadota bacterium
TTCCGCTTCGACGGGGCCGGCCGGCTCGTCTTCGGCAGCGTCTGCGCGCTGCGCGGCACCGGGGCGCCGATCCATCGGGCCTGGGCGCGGCGGGCGCTTGCGCGGATCTTCCCTGAGATCGGCGACATCGCCTTCGAGGCGGAGTGGTATGGCCAGATCGGCATGACCGACGACAGCCTGCCGCGCTTCCACAAGCTGGCGCCGAACGTCATCGCCTTCTCCGGCTACAATGGGCGCGGCATCGCGCCGGGCACCGTGTTTGGCCGCCTGCTCGCGGCGCATGTCGCCGGAAAGATCCGAGAGGCCGACCTGCCCTTGCCGGTGACATCGCCGGTCGAGGCGCGCTTGCGCCGCCTCAAGGAGGCCTACTACGAATGGGGCGCGCAGTTCGCCCACTTCGCCGATGCGCGGCTCTGACCAGCCGCAACCACGCCATGAGGACAGATGTCATGACGATCGCCATCAAGAGCAGCCTCGCCGCCGAGGCCGACACCCTTCTCGCCGGAATGGGCGTGCCCGCGGCCGCCCGGACGGGAGGCACGCTCGCCGTCCATTCGCCGATCACCGGCGAGGAACTGGCGCGTCTCGTCGAGGCGGACGAAGCCGGCGCCAAGCGCACGATCGAGGCCGCGCACGAGGCCTTCCTGGCCTGGCGCAACGTGCCGGCGCCGAAGCGCGGCGAGCTGATCCGCCTGCTCGGCGAGGAACTGCGCGCCAACAAGCAGGCCCTCGGCCGCCTGGTCTCGATCGAGGCCGGCAAGATCGTCTCCGAGGGCCTCGGCGAGGTGCAGGAGATGATCGATATCTGCGACTTCGCCGTCGGCCTGTCGCGCCAGCTCTACGGCCTCACCATCGCCACCGAGCGCGGCGATCACCGCATGATGGAAAGCTGGCACCCGCTCGGCGTGACCGGCGTGATCTCGGCCTTCAATTTCCCCGTCGCGGTCTGGTCGTGGAACGCGGCGCTCGCGCTCGTCTGCGGCAACAGCGTTGTGTGGAAACCGTCGGAGAAGACACCGCTCACGGCGCTGGCGACCGCGGCCCTGTTCGACCGCGCCGCCGCGCGCTTCGCCGAGGGTGGCGGCGCGCTGCCGGCCCATCTTTCCACCGTGCTGATCGGCGGCCGCGCCATCGGCGAGGTGCTCGTCGATCATCCGCGCGTGCCGCTCGTCTCGGCCACCGGTTCGACCGCCATGGGGCGCGCCGTAGGCCCGCGCCTCGCCGGCCGCTTTGCCCGCGCGATCCTCGAGCTCGGCGGCAACAACGCCGCGATCGTCTGCCCCTCGGCCGATCTTGACCTGACGCTCCGGGGCGTCGCCTTCGCCGCCATGGGAACGGCCGGACAGCGCTGCACCTCGCTGCGCCGCCTGTTCGTGCATGACAGCGTCTACGACACCCTGGTGCCCCGCCTGAAGCAGGCCTATGGCTCGGTGACGATCGGTAATCCGCTCGAACCCGGCACGCTGGTCGGCCCGCTGATCGACGCAGCCGCCTATGACGGCATGCAGAAGGCGCTGGCGAGCGCCAAGGCGGCGGGTGGTAATGTTACGGGCGGCGAGCGCGTCGAGACGGCCACGAGCGCCGCCTACTACGTCCGCCCGGCCATCGTCGAGATGCCGGAGCAGAACGGCCCCGTCGAGCAGGAGACCTTCGCGCCGATCCTCTACGTCCTGCGCTACAGCGATTTCGAGGAGGCGCTCCGCCTGCACAATGCCGTGCCGCAGGGGCTCTCCTCCTCCATCTTCACCAACGACCTGCGCGAGGCCGAGACGTTCCTGTCGGCGCGCGGCTCGGACTGCGGCATCGCCAACGTCAATATCGGCCCGTCCGGTGCCGAGATCGGCGGCGCGTTCGGCGGCGAGAAGGAAACCGGCGGCGGCCGGGAATCCGGCTCCGACTCGTGGAAGGCCTACATGCGGCGCGCCACCAACACGATCAACTATGGCAAGACCCTGCCGCTGGCCCAGGGCGTCAAGTTCGACGTCGCCTGACGGCGTTGGCAACGCGACATTCAGGCAAGGGCGCAGCCGGACTCGACTGGCTGCGTCCTGGGTCGTACTGCCTTGATGCTCCCCTCGGCTCCGACACCAAGACCGTATCCTCGACTGTAGATATATTCTACAAGCCGTTGATATTGTACGTCTCTTCATGCTGGATCGACACGATGCAACGCGCCTCCTTCCGCGCTCCAAGGCGCTGAAGATCCTCGCTATATTTCCCTTGCTAGAACATTCTAAAAATAGCACCATAGTATCAATGCGTCAGGCCGCGAACTGAGCGAAGACGAAGCGCGTCCTGTTCCAACGACGATGAAGAGCGCCATCCACGACCGCCTCCGGTCGCACGGCGTCGTCGTGGGCACGCAGATACTTGCGGCCCATCCAGACCAGAGGAGAACGATGCCGATGAGCAAGATTTCGATCCCGACGCTGGCCGTGGCGCTACTCATGGCGACCACCGGCCTTTCGACCGCCGACACGATCAAGATCGGCGTGAACCAGCCCCTGACGGGCCCGTTCGCCGCTTCGGGCACCTATATCGTCGACGGCGCCAAGATCGCGGCCGAGCAGATCAACGCCGCCGGCGGCGTGCTCGGCAACCAGATCGAGCTGGTGATCGAGGACAACAAGAGCAATCCGACCGAAGCCGCCGCCGTGGCTGAAAAGCTGATCGAGCGCGACAAGGTGCCGGTGATGATGGGCGCCTGGGGCTCGAGCCTGACGCTCGCCGCGATGCCGAAGCTGATGCAGTACGAGGTGCCGATGCTGGTCGAGACCTCCTCGTCCAGCAAGATCACCAAGCAGGGCAACCCCTACATCTTCCGCATCTCGCCGCCCTCCTTCGTCGAGGCGGCGCTGTTCAAGACACTGCTGCCGGATCTCGGCATCAAGAAGGTCGACTTCCTGGCGATCAACAACGACTGGGGCCGCGGCACGATCACCGACTTCACCGCCATGTTCAAGGAGAACGGCGTCGAGGTCGGCCTGTCGGAGATCATGGACCAGGCGGCGCAGGACATGAGCGCCCAGCTCGCCAAGATCAAGGCGTCCGATTCCGACACGATCATCGTCACCACCGCCGTCGAGCAGCTGACGCTGGTGCTGAAGCAGGCGGCCGCCCTCGGCATCAACAAGCGCATCATTACGACGGGCGGCTCGCAGAATCCGGACCAGCTGATCGAGCAGGCCGGTTCCGCCGCCAACAACACCATGCACATGGTGTTCTTCGCGCCGTGGGAGCCGGAAAAGACGCCGCATCCGGACCAGGCCAAGGCCTTCATCGACGCCTGGGCGAAGGAAGGCCATGGCAGCGCCGGCCTGACGGAGAGCTATCGCGGCTATGACGGCATCTACGTCATCAAGGCAGCGATCGAGAAGGCCGGCGTCGCCGAGCCGAAGGCGATCCGCGACGCGTTCTGGCAGATTTCCGTGCCGACGCTGAACGGCACCGTCACCTTCGTCAAGGACGGCCCGGAAGGCCGCGAGAGCGGCCAGTACATGGCCAACGGCACGCTGATCAAGATCGTCGACGGCAAGGTCACGCTGGCGCACTGACCGACCGGATCGGAAGATGGAAAGCCCCGGACAAGCTCCGGGGCTTTTCTTATGCCGGGCGCCCTGTCCCGGTCGGAACCGCGAGGCCGGCCTTGATCCGGTCCATGACGACCAGCGTGCGGAACCGCTTCACATTGTGGTTCTGGAAGAACAGGCGGCGAGTCAGCGCCTCATACTCGCCCATGCTCGCGACCGTGATGATCAGGACGAAATCCGCGTCGCCGGTGACGTAGTAGCACTGCTGCACCTCGGGCGCCTCCGCGAAGGCCTTCTTCGCGTCGTCGAGAAGCCCCATGCGCTCGCTCTCGACATGCACCTCCACCACGATCGTGATCGGCCGGCCGACCCGTGCCGGGTCGACGCTGGCGATGTTGGCCGCGATGACGCCGTCGGCCTCCATGCGGCGAATGCGGCGATGCACAGCCGCGGCGGAGAGGTGCACCTGCTCGCCGATCAGTCGCTGCGGCGTCGTGTTGTCCTTCTGCAGGATCTCGAGGATAGCGCGGTCGAAGCGGTCGAGGCCGGAATGGCCGTCGGTGGACTCCTCGTACAAGGTCCAACTCCCCCCGGGATTCTTTCAGGCAATAGTGAGATTAGATCGCAGAACCCGCCGCATCTGCAACGATATTGCGTCAGAGCCGGCGAATGGCCCCGCACAATCGGCTCGCGCAGCAGAAACTTTCGCGAGGCGGCGCCACGAGATGTACCGCGAGGCGCCGTGCCGGCACGTCGACGATGGAACGACGCCTAGGCGCCGCCACCCCGGTGCGGGCCGCTGCGCTCGAGGAGGTCGATCCGGAGCGCGAAACAGCTCTTGTGGTAGTGGATGTCGGCCACGTAGATCGCGATGTCCTTGTCGTCGACCAGGACGAGCCGGCAATCCGCCGTCGGCTCGCCGAGGCCGATTCCGAGCAAGTCGGCGGTCTCCGGGCTGGCGACGCCGATCGTCAGCGTCTGATGCGCGTGATTGATGGTCACGTCCGGCATCTCGACGATCCTGGGCAGGGCCGCCGCATGCATGAACTTCTTGCCGCCCTTGTCGAAGATGTGCCGGGCCAGGTGCAGGTTGACGACAGAGAACGGCTCGCCGCCATTGTACTGCACGCTGCGCAGGAACACGTAGCCCTCGGCCGGACTGCCCTCGCCTTCGCCGAGATCCGGGCTCGGCGCGTCTTCCTCGATGTGGACGCGCTTTAGCACGTTGTCCTTGATCGAGGAGACCATCGCATCGAAATCGTTGGCGAGGTTCAGCCAACGATTGTGCTTGGGCTTGCCGGACACGAAGGTACCGCGACCCTGCTGTGCATTGAGAAGCCCTTCCTCGCGCAGAAGCTCGATCGCCTGGCGAATGGTCACGCGGGCGACGGCGAACTCCTGCTCCAGCTCCTCCAGCGTCGAGATCTTGTCGCCTTCGACCCAATGGCCCGAGTCGATGCGCTGGCGCATGACGGAGGCCACCTGGATGTAGAGCGGAACACGGCTGCGGTCGTAGATGGATGTCAGTTTATTCATAATACCAACATACAGCAGATGAGCCCAATTTACCAGCATGCGCGCCTGCCCCCGGAACGGACGCCGTCCGCACCGAGGAACTGCTGGTTCGCACTTTGACGCGAACCGGGGCGCATCTGCAACTCGCTGCAGCAAGCCCACCGCTGCGGCAACCCGCCCGACCAGTGGTCCGGCGGGCTTCCAGCCGCCTAGCGGCGGCCGAACAATGCCGCAAAGAAGCGCTTGATACGCCCGAACACTACGGAGGAAACCAGCGACCCGGCATCGAGTTCCGTAACCACCGGCGGCGCCGAGGTTCCCGGCTCCCCGCCGCCGGCCTGGTGCGCCAGCTTCGCTTCCAGATTCTGGACGAAGGCGGCGATCAAGCGCCCGGCGACGTCCTGCACCAGGCCCGAGCGGCCGAACTGCGCGAGAACGCCGGTCAGCGTATAGCCGATGCTGACGTCGACTCGCGTCTCGCCCGGCTTGTCGCCCGGCTTCACGGCATAGCCGATCAGGCCGCGCGTCGCGGAATTGCTGCGCTTGTCCTTGCCGGCGCCGTTGATGGTGCCGGTCTTGGTCGCGTCGTCACGGCTGACGTCGGCGACGCCCTGGAACTCGGCCGAGATCGGGCCGACCTTGATGCGGATCTGGCCCTCGACATGGCCGTCGACGGGTTCGCCGGCGAGCGAGGCACCGGGCAAGCAGGACGCGACCTCGCCGATGCGGTCGAAGAACGCCCAGACTTCATCGACCGGATGGCCGACCGTGAAGCTTTCGGTGAAGGTGGTCTGCGGCTTCCAGTCCGCCTCCTGCCGAGCCGGCGCCGCCGCCTTCGCGTCCGGCCTTGAGTCGGATTTCGCGACCGTCAGGGTCGGCTTCCTGGCGCCCGCCGAGGCGGTGCCAACCTGCGTCGCCGCGACGGCATGGCCGGAACCCGCCGGCCCCAGCGCAGTGCGGTGCTCGCCGCCCGGAATCGCCGCGATGCCGCGGGCGCGGCGGGCCGCGATGACGCCCTGGATGGCGCGGACGATGCCGACATAGCCGGTGCAGCGGCAGAGATTGCCGCTCATGGCGACGCGAATCTCGTGCTCGGACGGAGCGTCCATGCGCAGCACGACGTCGCGCGCCGAGACGATCATGCCGGGCGTGCAATAGCCGCATTGCAGGCCATGCTCGCTGGTGAAGGCGGCGCGCAGCTCGGTCGCGACCTCGTCGTCGTCGAGCCCTTCGACGGTGGTGACGTCGGCCTGCTCGCAGGCGACCGCGAAGGTGATGCAGGAGCGCGTCGGCACGCCGTCCACGAGGATGGTGCAGGCGCCGCAGACGCCATGCTCGCAGCCGATATGCGTGCCGGTGAGGTTCTGGGTATCGCGCAGGAAGTCCGCGAGATGCGTGCGCGGCTCGATGTCGGCGCGCGCCGGCTTGCCGTTTACCGTGAGCGTGACCGTATTCATGCTGAAGTGGCTCGTTCGATGGCGCGACGGAGCGCGACGACATGGGTCTGGCGGTCGAGCGGATCTTCCATGCCGGCCGCGGTGACGATTTCGTCGGCGGCGACACTGTCGAAGACCTGTTCGAGCCGGGCGGCGGTGCCGTCGCCGAGAAGCCGGCTTGCGTCGGCCACGACGATGGGCCGGCTTTCCGTGGCGCCGATGACGACACGACAGACGCCCCGGTCGGGATCGGCCAGGAAGGCGCCGATCGCATGGGCGAACTCGCCCGTCTTGCGGCAGCTCTTGTAGTAGCCCCAGCGCGCCGAGCGCCCGAGCTTCGGCACCGTGACCGAGACGAGCATCTCGCCGGGCCGGAGGTCGGCTTCGAGCGCGCCAAGCATATAGTCCTCGACGGCGATGGTGCGCTCGCCCGAGGGCCCGCGCAGCGTGACGCGGGCGCCGACCGCCGAGAGCATCGAGATCCAGTCGGCGGAAGGATCCGCATGGGTCAGGCTGCCGCCGACCGTGCCGCGATTGCGCACGGCGCGATAGGCGATGCCGTTGGCGACGCGGGGCAGCGCCCCATGCGTCACGTCGGGAACGCGGCGGTCCTCGATATCGGCGTGCGTGATGCAGGCGCCGAAGACGATCGCGTCGCCCTTGTCGGTGACCTGCTTCAGCTCGTCGATCGCCGCAATGTCAACGAGGAGGTCCGGCTGCACCAGCCGCATGTTGAGCATCGGGCCGAGCGACTGTCCGCCCGCCATCAGCTTCACGCTCGGCCCGTCCTCGGCCAAAAGCGCGAGCACCGCACCGACATCGGCCGGCCGCGCATAGTCGAAATTGACCGGCTTCACGCGAATTCCCCCTGCTTGACCTGGCTCGCCGCACTGGCCGTCTTCGCCGCCTGGATCGCCTCGAGCACGCGGCGCGGCGTCATCGGCGAATGCAGCAGTTCGGCACCGAACCGGCGGAGCGCGTCATTGACGGCGTTGCCGATCGCGGCCGGCGGCGCGATCGCCCCGCCCTCGCCGATGCCCTTGACGCCAAATTCCGTGTAGGGCGCGAGCGTCTCCATGTGATCGACCCGCGGCGCCGGCACCTCGGTCGGTCCCGGCAGCAGATAGTCGGCGAAGGTCGAGGCGAGCGGCTGGCCGGAGGCGTCGAAATTCATCTCCTCGTAGAGCGCCGTGCCGATGCCCTGCGCCAGGCCGCCATAGATCTGGCCGTCGACGACCATCGGATTGATCAGCTTGCCGCCGTCCTCGACGATGACGTAGTCGAGGATCTCGATGTCGCCCATCTCGGGATCGACGGCGACGACAACGGCATGCGCCGCGTAGCTGAACGTGCCGGAATCGCGCACCGGCTTGTAGCCGATGGTCGATTCGAGCCCGCGCGGATCGACAGAGGCCGGCAGGTCCTGCGGCCGGCGATACCAGGTATGGGCGACCGCCTGGAGGCTGACGCTGCCATTCGGTCCGACGACATGGCCGTCGACCAGCTTCACGTCGGCAGGATCGGCCTGCAGCAGGTGTGCGCCGATGCCCTTGGCGAGGCCGGCGACCTCGCGGGCCGCCGTCGCGACGGCGCCACCGGCCATGACGGCACAACGCGAGCCCCAGCTTCCGGTCGAGTACGGCGTGTATTCGGTGTCGCCATGGACGAGCTTGATCTTGGCGGTGTCGATACCGAGGATCTCGTGCGCCACCTGCGGCAGCGTCGTCTCCATGCTCTGGCCGTGCGAGTGCACGCCGACGCGGATCTCGAGGCCACCATCCGGCGTCATCCGCGCGGTCGCCTGCTCATGGCCCGGCACCATGGGAATGCCCCAACCGGCATAGACCGAGGTGCCATGCGCGCCCTGCTCGCAATAGATCGAGTGGCCGATGCCGATCAGGCGACCGTCCGGCTCGCCCTGCTGCTGGCGCGCGCGGATGCCGGCGAGGTCGATCGCCGCCATGGCGCGATGCAGCGCCTCGGGATAGTCGCCGGAGTCGAAATGCTTGCGGGTGATGTTGTCGAACGGCATCTGCTCGGGCTGGACCAGGTTCTTCAGCCGCACCTCATGCGGCTCGATCCCCGCCTCGCGGGCAATGGCGTCGAGCACCAGTTCGAGCGCGTAGCAGACGCCTGTCCGCGCCACGCCGCGATAGGGCAGGATCGGACATTTGTTGGTCGAGACCGACCAGGTCCGGCAGCGATAGGACGGAAAATCATAGGGCCCCGGCAGGATGCTGGCGATCTGCGCCGCCTCCAGGCAGGCCGAGAACGGATAGGAGGAGTAGGCGCCGGAATCGACGGTCGCCTCGCACTCGATGCCCCGCAGCTTGCCGTCGCGATCGGCATAGCCGGTGATGATGTAGTGGTGCTCGCGGCAGTTCGCTCCGGCGGTCAGATGCTCGCGGCGATCCTCGATCCAGCGCACGGGATGGTCGAGCTTCATGGCGAGGAAGGCGAGGCAAATGTCCTCGGGCAGCAGGATGCCCTTGTAGCCGAAGCCACCGCCGACATCCGGAGAGACGATGCGGACCTGCTCCTGGCCGAGGCCGAGGCATTCGGCGAGGCCGGTGCGGACGATGTGCGGCATCTGGCTGCCGGTATGGAGCACGAGCTGCTCCAGCCGCTTGTCCCAATAGGCGACGGTGCCGCGGCCTTCCATCGGCGCCATCGACTGGCGAGCGGTCGATATCTCGCGCGTCACCTTGATCGGGGCGTCGTAGGCCGCCTCCATGTTGACGTCGACGAAGGTCTCGAGAAAGACGTTGTCGCCCCAGTGCTCGTGCACCAGCGCGGCGCCCGGCTTCCGGGCCTCGATCATGTCATGCAGAGCGGGCAGTTCGTCGAGGTCGAGTTCGACGGTCGCCGCGATATCCTCCGCCTCGGCCCGGCTGACGCCGACGCAGACGGCGATCAGCTCACCGACCTGGCGCACCTTCTCGAAGGCAAGGACGGGCTGCTCGGACACCTTGAACCCAGCGAGGCCTGACACGGCGACGATCGGCTTCACGCCCTCGAGGTCGCCCGCGACATAGACCCGGTCGCGCATCTCGTCCGGGATGCGGACGCCCGCGATACGGGCATGGGCGAGCGGCGAGCGGACGAAGGCGACGTCCTTCATCCCCGGCAGCCGAAGGTCGGCGACATACTGGCCGCGCCCGCGGAGGAAACGGTCGTCCTCCTTGCGGAGCATGGACGCGCCGACACCCTGATTCTTCATCTCGATCCTCCCGATGCAGGGACTTTCGGCTTCGGCGGTTCCCTCTTCCGCCGAACGCCTCCCTGCAGCCTTCTGCAATCGCTAGATCATCTTATTTTTGGAATGATAGCAAGAATATTGTGCCCATTCCCATCCTCCGGCCCTGCCTTGGCACAGGCCGCGGGAAGCCCCCGGGGGGGGGGGCCCCGCCCGGGGGGGGGGCCACGGCGCCGGCATGCTGGTCCAGGTTCCGCACAAGTTCTTCGCCGCCGAGGCGAAGCGGCTCGGCATCGCCCTGCCTACCGAAGGCTGCTACGGCGTCGGCCAGATCTTCTTCC
>JAEWAD010000546.1 GCA_023391905.1 Pseudomonadota bacterium
GCCCGGGCGCGGCCGGCGGCGCGCTCGGCCTGAGGCCAGCGCCCGCGACATAGTCCTTGACCGCCCCGCGAACCGGGGTTGTACTCGCATCCATATGTGCTTGCGCACAGAGGGAATGCGGCATGGCTGGACGTTCCGTCGACCTTAGAATGATGGCCGTCGCCGTTGGCCTGCTGCTCGGTCCGGCTGCCTTCGCACAGGCGCCGGCCCAGCAGCCCGCGCCGGCGGTCGTGGTCGAGCGGATCCAGGTCGAGGAGATCGCCAAGCCGGAAGATTTCACCGCGCGCGTCGAGGCCATCGACTCCGTCGACATCCGGGCCCGCGTCGAGGGTTTCCTCCAGTCCATCGATTTCCAGCCCGGGCAGCGGGTCAAGGCCAATGACCTCCTGTTCACGATCGAACCGAACCAGTTCCAGGCGCAGCTGGCCTCCGCCCAGGCGGAGCTCGCCCGCGCCCAGGCGACGCTGACCACGGCGTCGCAATCGCTGCAGCGGACCAAGGAGCTATTCGGAACCCGGACCATCTCGCAGGCGGCGATGGACAAGGCCACCGAGGACTTCGACATCGCCTCCGCCAATGTCACCGCGGCGAAGGCGACCGTCAGTCTGGCCGAGCTCAATGTCTCCTATACCCAGATCAAGGCGCCGATCGCCGGCGTCATCAGCAAGTCCAATTTTTCCGTCGGCAGCCTGATCAATCCCAGTTCCGGCCCGCTGACGCGGATCGTCAGCCTCGATCCGCTGCGCGTTGCCTTCTCGCTGGCCGAGGGTACGTTGATCACCTTCCGGCAAGAGCAGCGTTTCGGCGAGATGCCGCCCAAGCTGGATCTGGCGCTGCGGCTGGCCAACGGCACGATCTTCAAGGGCACTGGCCGGCTCGAATATGTCGACAGCGAGGTGAACCCGCAGACCGGCACGGTGACCGTGCGGGCGATCTTCGATAATCCCGAACATGTCCTCGTGCCGGGCCAGTTCGTCACGCTGATCGCCAAGGAGCAGGACGCGCCGCGTCTGCCGGTCGTGCCGCAGATCGCCGTGCTCCGGGACAAGGAAGGGCCCTATGTCTACCTGCTCGGCGCCGACGACACGGTCTCGATGCGACGGATCGATCTGGGCACGCGGATCGCGACCGGCTGGGCTGTCACCAAGGGGCTGAGCGCCGGCGACCAGGTCGTCGTGCAGGGCGTGCAGCGGTTGCGAGAGGGGATCAAGGTCCAGCCGACGGAAGCCATGCCGGCCGGTGACAATCCATGATCTCGAGCCTGTTCATCAGCCGGCCGCGCTTCGCCATGGTGATCTCGATCATCATCGCGATCGCGGGGTTGATCTCGATCCGGCTGCTGCCGGTGCAGCAATATCCCGAGATATCGCCGCCGACCGTCAATCTCTCGGCTTTCTATCCCGGCGCGAGTGCCGACGTGATCGCCGATGTCGTGGGAGGACCGCTGGAGGAGGCGATCAACGGTGTCGACGACATGATGTACATGTCGTCGACCAGCTCGAACTCGGGCCAGTACTCGCTGTCCATCACGTTCAATATCGGCACGAACCCCGATATCGCGCAGGTCAACGTGCAGAACCGCGCGCAGCTCGCCATCGCCAAGCTGCCGTCCGAGGTGCAGGCGCAGGGCGTCAGCGTTTCCTCGCGTTCGCCCGATTTCGTGCTCGCGCTCGGCTTCTATTCGCCCGACAACTCGGTCCCGCCGCTGGAGATCAATAATTTCGTCACGACCTCCGTCGTCGATGCGCTGGTGCGCGTGAACGGCGTGGGCGAGGCCTCGGTGATCGGCTCGACAGAGTATTCGATCCGCATCTGGACGAACCCGACCCGCATGCTGGCGCTCAGCCTGACGCCGCAGGACATCGCGGCGGCGATCAAGGACCAGAACATCCAGGCCTCGCTCGGCCAGACGGGCGGCCAGCCGGCGCCGCCGGGGACGGAAATCGAATATACGCTCGTGGCGCAGGGCCGGCTCCAGACGGCGGAGGAGTTCGGCAACATCGTGCTGCGCACCGGCGCCGATGGCGCGATCGTGCGCCTGCGCGACGTCGCCCGCATCGAGCTCGGGGCGCAGAGCTACTCGACGAGCTCGCAGCTCAACGGCTCGCCGACCGCGATGCTGACAATCTCGCAATCGCCCGGCGCCAACGCGATCAACACGGCGGACGCCGTGCAGGCCGAACTGGAGCGGATGCGGCCGACCTTCCCGGCCGGGCTCGACTACAAGATCGTCTACGACGCCACCCAGTTCGTGCGCGCCAGCATCGCCTCGATCGTGGAGATCCTGGTCGAGGCCTTCATCATCGTCCTCGTCATCACCTTCATCTTCCTGCAGGAATGGCGTGCGACCGTCATCTCCGCGCTGGCGATCCCCGTCTCGCTGCTGGGCGCGATGGCGGCGCTCTACGCCTTCGGCTATTCGGCCAACACCATCTCGCTGCTGGCGCTGATCCTGGCGATCGGCCTCGTCGTCGACGATGCCATTCTGGTCGTCGAGAACGTCCAGCACGTGATGGAGCAGCACCCCGACCTCAGCACGGCGGATGCGACGCGGATGGCGATGGGCCAGATCACCGGGCCGATCATCGCGACGACTTTCGTGCTGCTCGCCGTCGTGGCGCCGACGGGGTTCCTGCCGGGAATCGACGGACAGCTCTATCGCCAGTTCGCCGTGACGATCTCGTCGGCGCTTGTCGTATCGGCCATCGTCGCGCTCACCCTCAGCCCGGCGCTCAGCGTCGTGCTGCTCAAGCGGGGGCATTCGGGCTATCGGCGCGGCCCGCTCGGCTGGTTCGCCCGCTTCCTCGACGCGACCCGCGCGGCCTATGGCCATCTGGTGGCCTATTTCGTCCATCGCGCGCTGGTCGTGATCATCGTCCTGGTCGCGCTCTTCGTCGGCGCGGCGACGCTGTTCGTCAAGCTGCCATCCACCTTCCTGCCGGACGAGGACCAGGGTGCGCTGTTCCTCGACATTCAGCTTCCGAACGCCGCCTCGCTCGACCGGACCCGCCAGATCATGGCGGAGGTCGAGGGCATCCTGAAGGAGACGGAGGGCGTCGCGAACGTCCTGTCGGTCGCCGGCTTCAGCATCCTGCAAGGGGCGAACCTGCCGAATGGCGGCTTCGCGCTCGCCTCGCTCGAGCCCTGGAGCGAGCGCAAGACGCCGGCCCTGCAGATCAACGCGCTGCTCGCCAAGCTGCGCGCCCGGTTCACGACCATCCCCGGCGCCAGTGTCGCGATCTTCGCGCCGCCGCCCATTCCTGGCATCGGCACGGTCGGCGGCCTCGACCTTCGCCTGCAGGCGCTTCGCGGCCAGCCGCCGATCGAGATCGCGCAGGTGGCGCGCTCGCTGATCACCGCGGCGAACAAGGAGCCGGCGATCGGCGGTCTCTCGACCACCTTCAATCCGGACGTGCCGCAGATCTACATCAATGTCGACCGGACGAGGGCCGAGGCGCTCGGCCTCAGCGTCGACGCCATCTATGCGACGCTCGGCGCCAATTTCGGCTCGCTCTACGTCAACGACTTCACGCATGAGGGCCGCGTCTACCAGGTCAACATGCAGGCGGACGCCTCGTTCCGCGCCAATCCGGACGACGTGCTGAACATCTATGTCCGCAATGCCAATGGCGACATGGTCCCGCTGCGCACCGTGGTGTCGCTCACCACCATCCTCGGGCCCTATGTCATCTCACGCTACAACCTGTTGCCCGCGGCGCAGATCAATGGCGCGGCGGCGCCCGGCAGCAGTTCGGGCGAGGCGATCGCGGCGGTCGAGCGGGTTGCCGCTGAAACGCTGCCGGCCGGCTATGGCTTCGAATGGTCCGGCCTGTCCTATCAGGAGACGCAGAGCAGCGGCCAGGCGCCGATCGTCTTCGGGCTGGCGCTGCTGTTCGCCTATCTATTCCTGGTCGCCCAGTATGAAAGCTGGACGCTGCCGATCTCGATCATCCTGTCGCTCGGCGCGGCGGCCTTCGGCGCCACCGCGGCGCTCACGCTCGTCGGCATCCAGAACAGCCTCTACACGCAGGTGGCGATCGTGCTCCTGATCGGCCTGGCATCCAAGAACGCCATCCTGATCGTCGAGTTCGCCAAGGAGCAGCACGAGGCCGGGCACAGCATCGCCGATGCGGCGCGGATGGGGGCGGAGCAGCGCTTCCGCGCCGTGCTGATGACGGCGCTCGCCTTCATCTTCGGCGTCCTGCCGCTGGCCATTTCGACGGGCGCCGGCGCCCGCGCGCGCCCGGCGGTCGGCGTGACCATCGTCGGCGGCATGCTGGCCGCATCGACCATCGGCCTGTTCATCATCCCGAACCTGTTCGCGATCGTCGAGGAGGTCCTGGCCTGGGCCTCGCGCAAGCCGAAGGACGCGGGCGAGGCGACCGCAGCCGCGGCGGGCGAACCGCCGAAGGCCGGCTGATTTTTACGGTCATTGCCATGCTTTGATGCGCGCGAGGGGGCTTGTCATGCGCTAGCATCGGGCCCGGTTCGTCGGTCGTATGGAGGTGCGGCCAGCGATCCGCGACGCGGAGGGCACAGACCTTCCGTGGCGCATGTCGCCAAGGGGAGGGGACAGATGCCCGACTACATCATCGTCGGCGCGGGATCGGCCGGCTGTGTCCTGGCGACCCGGTTGAGCGAGGACCCGGATGTCTCGGTGCTGCTGCTCGAGGCGGGTCCGCGCGATACCGATCGCTACATCCACATGCCGGTTGGCTTCTTCAAGATCTCGGCCGGCCCGCTGTCCTGGGGCTACGAGACGGAGCCCGGCCGCGTCACCGGGCACAGCATTCCCTATCCGCAGGGCCGCGTGCTCGGCGGCGGCAGTTCGATCAACGCGCAGGTCTTTACCCGCGGCTGTCCGGAAGACTACGACGCCTGGGCCGAGGAGGAAGGCTGCTCCGGCTGGTCGTTCCGCGAGATCCTGCCGCTCTTCATCCGTTCCGAGGACAACGACACCTTCGCCGGGCCCTATCACGGCCATGGCGGCCCACTCGGCGTTTCGAGCGGCACGCCGCATCCGCTGACGCGCGCCTTCGTGCAGGCGGCGCAGGAGGCGGGGCTGCCGTTCACGCCCGATTTCAACGGCCTGCGCCAGGCCGGCACCGGCTATTACCAGACGACGACGCGCGGCGGTCGCCGCTGCAGCACGGCGGTCGGCTACCTGAAACCGGTGCTCGGCAGGCCCAACCTCACGGTGCGCACCGGCGTGCTGACGCGGCGGATCGTGGTCGAGAACGGCCGCGCGGTCGGCGTCGAGATCGTGTCCGGGGACGGGGCAGGCGAGGTGGTGCGGGCCGAGCGCGAGGTGCTGGTCTGCGCCGGCGCGATCGGCTCGCCGAAGCTCCTGATGCTCTCCGGCATCGGCCCTGCCGCGCATCTGGCCGAACACGGCATTCCCGTCGTCCAGGACCTGCCGGGCGTCGGGCAGAACCTGCAGGACCACACCAACATCGACGTCGTCTTCGAGCTGACGGGTCCGTACAGCTACGACAAATACAAGAAGCCGCACTGGAAGCTGCTCGCCGGTCTCGAATATCTCGCCTTCGGCAAGGGGCCCGTGGCTTCCAACATCGTCGAGGGCGGAGCGTTCTGGTGGGGCGACCGGTCGGAGAAGACGCCCGACCTGCAGTTCCATTTCCTGCCCGGCGCGGGCGTCGAGAAGGGCGTCGGCAGCGTGCCCGGCGGCAATGGCTGCACGTTGAACTCCTACCATCTGCGGCCGCGCTCGCGCGGCTCCGTCACGCTGCGCTCTGCCAATCCGAACGACGCGCCGCGGATCGATCCCAACGTCTTCGCCGAGCCCTACGACCTGGCGCGCGCCGTCGACGGGGTGAAGATCAGCCAGGAGATCATGGCGCAGGACGCCATGCGCCGCTTCATCCGCCGCGAGCACATTCCAGGCCCCGGCGTGCGCACGCTCGCCGAATACCAGGACTTCGCCCGACAGGCGGCGCGCACCGCCTATCACCCGGCCGGCACCTGCCGGATGGGGCATGGCGAGGACGCGGTCGTCGATCCGGAACTTCGCGTGCACGGCATCGAGGCCTTGCGCGTCTGCGACAGCTCGATCATGCCGCGCCTCGTCTCCTCCAACACCAACGCGCCGACGGTGATGATCGGCGAGAAGGCATCGGATCTGGTGAGAGGCAATCGGGTGGGCGCGGCGACGGTCGAGCGGGCTGAGGCGACAGTAATTTGACGAAGAGGCTGCACAAAGGGGGGCTGGAAAGTGTACTTACTGTGTGAATATTGCTAGGTAAGCATAAATTATCTGTATAGATTCTATTTTGGGGGCGCAATGGATTCAAAAGAGGCTGTTCGAGTTGCGAAGGCCTATTTGCTCGACATTCTAGCAGATGAGCAGGTCATGAATCTTGGTCTTGAGGAAATAGAGTATGATGACAAGAATGGGACATGGTTGGTGACGCTCGGTTTTTCGCGGCCGTGGAATTCTATACGGAATGCTCTTACTGCTATATCTGGAGATGTCGCACCGAAGCGAGCTTATAGGGTCCTGACTATAAAGGACTCTAGCGCAGATGTTATTTCTATGAAGCGGAAAAGTGTTATCGAAAATGAATAGATGAGTAGATTGCTAGTCGACACAAATCTTCTTGTATTGTTGGTGGTTGGCCTGGTGGATAAAAGATATATTCATCAGCACAAGCGTCTTCGTGTGTTTGATGATTCGGATTTTGATAATGTGTGCAAAATTATAGAATCATTCGACAGCATGGTGTTGATTCCTCACGTTCTTGCGGAGACGTCAAATCTTGCTGCGCAGATACATGATAGAGCAAAGAGGGATATATTCGCTAAGCTAGGTACGCTGATTGATAAATTTGGAGAGGAACATATTCCAAGTAGTCATGGGGTGTCTAGGAAAGAATATGACAGATTGGGTCTGACAGATGGGGTATTGCTTCATCTATCATCGTCCGGTGCGGAATTATTGACTGTTGATCACGACTTGTATGTTGCTGCGGCTGGCTCTGGCTATCCTGCTATCAATTATTGGCACCTTAGGGATACGGCTAATTGATAACTTCATCGCTCAAGAGTATTGAACTACCCATATGAGCCCTAACGTCGCGTCGTCGCCCGCTCCGCCAGGCGGACCGGCACCATGGTGGTGACGCCGTCGGCGGGTTCCGTGCCGGCATCGGCCATGCGCGCGTGCAGGATGGCGATCGCGGCGGCGACCATGGCCTGGTGGCCGTGCACGACGGTTGTGAGGTCGAACGAGCCCCAGGCGGCGGCCGGAACATCGTCATAGCCGGCGACCAGCACGTCGTCCGGCACGCGCCATCCCGCGCGCCGCAGGGCGTCGAGGGCGCCGAAGGCCATCATGTCGTTGGCGCAGAACAGCGCGTCGGGAACCATGCGCTGCTCGGTCATGGCCTGGGTGGCGGCGAAGCCGCCCTCATAGAGATAGTCGCCGCGCGCGGTCTGCACCTCGGCGAAGCCATGTCCGGCCAGCCGGTCGCGAAAGCCGCGCAGACGTTCGTCGCTGGCATAGTCGCCGCGCATGCCGCCGATGAAGCCGAACGAGCGGGCGCCGCGCCGGACGAAGAGATCGGCGACGAGCGCCCCGCCGCCGGCATTGTCGGAACAGACCGAGGAGACCCACTGGTTGCGCGCCGGGGTGTTGAAGGAGACCGTCGGGATGCGGATGCGCGCGAAGGCCTCCGCCGCCTCTCGCGTGACGACGGGGAGGGCACTGACGATGGCATCGACGCGGTAGCTGGCGAGGCGCGGCAGGACGCCGTCGAGCGCATTGCCGCCGCCGACGCTGAACAGCAGCACCTGGTGGCCGGTCTCCTGCAGCGCCTTCGAGAAGGCGTCGACCGCCACCGCGTAGAAGGAGTTGGCGGTGTCGCTGATGACGATGGCGACGAGGTCGGAGCGATGCTTGCGCAGCATGCGCGGCAGGAAGTTCGGGCTGTAGCCGAGCTGCTTCGCCGCCTCGAACACCTTTCGGCTGGTCTCTTCCGAGACGCTCGTGCCCTTGTTGAAGGCGCGCGAGACGGCCGACTGCGAGACGCCGGCAAGCCGGGCCACGTCGGTTGACGACGGATATCTGCGCGACGCTTTCATGATGGGTGACCGTGGGAGGAACCGACGGGCGCCTGCCTAGCGCCCACCGGCCCTCGGTTCAATCGAAACGATCCTGGGCGGCGCGATCAGATCGTCTTCAGCATGCCGCCGTCGATGAAGTAGGTCGACCCGACCGAATAGCTCGCCCGGTCGGAGCAGAGGAAGACGAAGAAGTCGGCGACCTCCTCCGGCGAAGCAAAGCGGCCGATCGGCGCGTTGGCGCGGGCGAGATCGTCGAGATAGCCCTTCCAGTCGCCGCCCTTGTCGGCGGTCAGCTGCGTCGCCGTCTTGATCCAGTCCGGCGTCAGCACGAAGCCCGGATTGACGGCGTTGACGCGGATATTGTCCTTGATGAATTCGGTCGACATCGTCTTCGACGCCATGACGAGCGCCGCCTTGGTGACGTTGTAGATCGGCTCGTACCAGAGCGGCTGCGAGGCGCAGATCGAGGCGTTGTTCAGGATGACGCCGCCGCCGCGCCGCTTCATCGACGGCACCAGCCCGCGGGCCAGGCGGATCGCCGCCATCACGTGCAGGTCCCAGTAGAACTGCCACTTGTCGTCCGGCGCCTCCATGATCGTCTCGTTGCTGCCGGTGCCGGCATTGTTGACGAGGATGTCGGCGCCGCCGAACGCTTCCTCCGTCGCGGCGATCACCCGGTCGCAGCCGACGGCGGTCGAGACGTCGCAATCGACGGCGAGGACGGTGACCGGATGCGCGGCGACGATCTCGGCGCGCGCCGCCTCGAGCCGTTCCGCGTTGCGGGCGGCGAGGACGACATGCGTGCCTTCGGCCGCGAAGCCCTTCGCGACGGCGAGGCCGATGCCGATACTGCCCCCGGTGATGACGGCGACCTTGTCGCGCAATCCGAGATCCATGCTTTTGCTCCTTGTTCTTCAGGCAGAGGTGATGGTGAAGGCTATTTGACGATCGGGATCTTCGACCGGTCGATGGTGATGGCGACGGCCGCCACCAGCACGACGCCGAATACGATGTTCTGGGCGAAGATGTTGACGCCGAGGAAGGTCATGCCGATGCGCACGACCGAGATGATCAGCGCGCCGACCAGGGTGCGCCAGATCGAGCCGACGCCGCCGGTGATCGACGTACCGCCGACCACGACGGCGGCGATCGAGGGCAGCAGCAACTCGCTGGCGAGCGTCGGCGAGCCGCTGGCAAGGCGGCCGACCAGCACGATGCCGGCCAGCGCGGCGCAGCTCGCGGAGAGCACGAAGGCGAACATCTTCTGCCGGTCGACCTTGACGCCGGAGGCGTAGGCGGCCGGCTCGCCGGCGCCGATCGCGGCGCTGTAGCGGCCGAACGGCGTGCGGCTCTGCAGCACATGCGCGATGGCGAGCACGACGAGCGCGATGATGACGACGTTCGGAATGCCGAACAGGGTGCCGGTGATCCAGCCGAGATAGGCGCGCTCGCTTTCGCCGAGCGTGATCGAGCGCTCGCGCGAGGTGACGAGCGCGGCGCTGTAGAGCACGCCGCCCATGGCGAGCGTTGCGATGAAGGAGGGGATGCGCAACCGGACATGCGCGATGCCGGAGAGCAGGCCTGCCAGCACGCCGAGCCCGAAGGCGAAGGCGAAGGCGGCATAGCCGTAGCGGGCCAGCGTCAGCGCCACCACGACGCTGGAGAGCGACGCCATCGACTGGATCGAGAGGTCGATGCCGCCCAGCATGATGACGAAGGTGACGCCGGTGGCGAGGATGAACAGCACGGCGGTGTCGCTCGCCAGCTGCAGCAGCGTGTTCACGTCGAGGAAGGCCGGCTGGAACGTGCCGACCAGGATCACGAGGATGACGAGCGTCACGAGCGGCAGCCACTGGCGGACGCCGTCGGAGCGGAGCGTGTCGAGCATCGTGTTCATCGCGCTAGACCATGTGTCCAATGAGGTCGACCTGCTTCGGCTTGTGGCCGGGGCTGGCGTCGGTGCGGTGGGTGATCGCGCCGTCGCGCATCACCAGCACGGTGTGGCTGAGGCCGATCGTCTCCTCGAGCGTGTCGGAAGTCAGGATGACGGCGACGCCCTCGGCGGTGACGGCGCGGATCAGCTCGTAGACCTCCTCCTTGGCGCCGACGTCGAGGCCGCGCGTCGGATGGTCGAGGATCAGGATCCGCGACTGGGCGTTCAGCCATTTCGCCAGCACCACCTTCTGCTGGTTGCCGCCGGAGAGGTTGAGGCAGAGCGTGTTGATGCCGGGCGTGCGCACCTTGAGGCGCTTCACCCAGTCCTCGGCGAGCCGCCTTTCCTCGCGCGTGTCGATCAGCCCGGCCCGCGTCAGGCCGCCGAGATCGGCGAGCGTGATGTTGGCGGCAACAGGCAGGAACAGCACCAGCCCCTCGACGCGCCGTTCGCGCGGGACGTAGCCGACGCCGACATCGACGGCCTCGGCCGGCGTGCGCAGCCGGACCTCGCGACCGTGCGCCAGAAGCCGGCCGCCGTCATGCGGCGCGAAGCCCGCGAGCGTGCGCGTCAGTTCCTCGCGGCCCGAGCCGATCACGCCGGCGATGCCGAGGATCTCGCCGGCGTGCAGCTTGAACGAGATGTCGCGATAGGCGCCGCCGAGGCGGAGCCCGTCCAGTTCCAGCACGACCTCGTCGCGATAGGGCTGCTGCAGCGGCTCGCGGTAATATTCCGCCTGCAGGCTGCGGCCTACCATCAGGTGATGCAGCTGGGTGACGTCGGCCTCGGCCGCCGCGAGTTCCGCGACGACGGCGCCGTCCTTCATCACATAGATGCGGTCGGAGAGCTCCAGCACCTCGTCGAGCCGGTGCGACACGAAGATGAAGGAGGCACGCGCGCGCAACGCCCGGACGCGGGCGAACAGGATGTCGATCTCGGCCCGTTCCAGCACCGAGGTCGGCTCGTCGAGCAGGATGACGAGATGGCCGGGGGCGTTCTCCTCCAGCGTCAGCGCCTTGGCGAGCTCGACCATCTGGCGCGCCGCGAAATCGAGGTCGTCGGCGCGGGTGCGCGGGTCGGCGTCGATCTGCACCTTGGCGAGCTGGCGCGAGGCGGCGGCATAGAGCGCGCGCCAGTCGACGATGCCGAAGCGGGTGAACTGCTTCTCGTTGCCGAGATAGATGTTTTCGCCCACCGTCAGGTTGGTCAGCAGCGACTGCTCCTGGAACACCATGCCGATGCCCTGGCTCATCGCGTCGGACGCGCTGACGAAGCGGGTCTTGCGGCCGTCGAGCAGGATGTCGCCGGAATCGGGCTGGTACACGCCGCTCAGGATCTTCATCAGCGTCGACTTGCCGGCGCCGTTCTCGCCGACGAGGCCGACCACTTCGCCGGGGCGGATTTCGATCGAGACGTCCTTCAGCGCATGCACGCCGGGGAAGCGCTTGTCGACATGCACGAGGGCGAGGGCCGGCGGCGGCACGGTCGCGCCGGGCGCGGCTGCGGAGGGGGGAGGGCCGAGGGGCGCGCTCATTTGACGATCCGCATCCGCTTGCGGTCGATCGACAGCGCGACCGCCGCGATGATCATCAGGCCCTGCACGCCGATCTGCACGCTGGGCGGCACGCCCATCAGCACCATGCCGTTCGCCAGCACCACGACGATCAGCACGCCGACCAGCGTCTGCAGCACGCTGCCCTGGCCGCCGGAGAGCGCCGTGCCGCCGACCACCACGGCCGTGATGGTGGTGAACAGCCGGCCCGTGCCGATCTGGGCGTTGCCGAGGCCGAGCTGGGCGGCGGCGAGCACGCCACCGACGGCGTAGAAGACACCGGCCAGCGTGAAGGCGAGGATGCGGACGCGGCCGACCGGGATGCCGGAGAGCGCCGCCAGTTCCTCGCCGCCGCCGAGCGCGTAGATGTAGCGGCCGAGCCGGGTGTAGTTCTGGATCACGAGCGCGACCAGCAGGCAGCCGAGCGCCACCCAGACACCCCAGGGAAAGCCGAGGAAGCGCTCGATCGCGAGGCCGCGGATCATCGGATCGTTGATGCGGATCGCCATGCCGCCGAGCAGCGCGTTGGCCGCGCCGACGCCGACGAACCACATGCCGAGCGTCACCATGAAGGAGGGGATCTTCAGCCGCACATGGATGACGCCGTTGGTGAAGCCGACGCCGGCGCCGACGAGGAGAACGATCAGCACGCCGAAGAGGCCGAAGGCATTCTCGTTGGCGCCGTTGATCACCAGCATCGACAGGATGACGGCGGAGAGCGTCAGTCCGCCCTCGACCGACAGATCGATCGAGCCCATCAGGATGATGAAGGTCGCGCCCATGCCGAGCACCAGCGGGATCATCGCCGCCTGGCTGATGCGCACCAGATTGCCGAAGGTCAGGAAGTTCGGATTGATCAGCGTGATGATGCCGCAGAGCAGCACCAGCACGATCAGCGGCGCCCAGGAGGCGATGCGCCACCGACGCCGGGCCGCCGGCATGGCGACCGGTCCGGGATTGATGGATGCGTCTGAAGTCATCGGCCTGATCGCCTCATGCGGTTCGATCGGAAGCGTCCGGGAGGCGGCGGCTGCGGCCTCCCGGCATCGCGTAGATCGCCGGCGCCGGGTCGCGGCGCCGGCGGAGGGACGGCGTGCCCCTCCGGATCAGGTCAGTACTGGATCTGCCCGGTCACCCGGCCCCAGATGTCGTTCCAGTCCATCTTGGGCTCCGAGGCGATGTTCTCCTCGTAGAAGGCGTTGGCGTTGTCGGCGGTGATGACGACGCCCTTGCCGTAGAACTCGCGATGGTCCTTCGGCTCCTTCGACGGATCGAAGCCGCCCGTCTTCGCCTGGTAGCCGATGGAAAGGCCCATGCCGCCCTGCCAGTACGGATCCCAGGCGACGGTGCCGGCGAGCTCGCCCTTCTGGATCGCCTCGACGGCGAGCTGGATGCCGTCGATGCCTGTCACCGCGACCTTGCCGGCGCGGCCATCGGCGCGCAGCGCCTCGACGGCGGCGAGCGCCATGTCGTCATTCGCCGCCCAGATCGCGTTGATCTGGTCGCCGAACTGGGTCAGCCAGGCGTTGGTCTTTTCGAGCGCCTCGGTCGCCGTCCAGTTGGCGACCTGGTAGTCGAGCAGCTTGACGTCCGGATTGGCGGCGAGCGCCTCCTCGAGGCCCTTCTTGCGCTCGATGGCGGGCACGTTCGATTCGATGCCGCCGAGCGCGACGATGCCGCCCCTGCCGCGCATCGACTTGATCAGCGTCTCGGCCATCGCCTTGCCGTAGGGCACGCCGCTGAACGAGATGTGCGCGACGTAGTTGGGATCGAAATCCCAGGGGTGCAGGTCGGCCGGCTTGTTCCACTGGGTGACGACATAGGCGCCGGCGGCCTTGGCCGCCTCGACGATCGGGCGGGCGTCGGGGCTGTCGTTCGGATCGACGTTGATGACGCAATTGCCGCCCGTCTTGGCGAGGATCGCCTTGATGTCGGCGATGCCCTTCTCGCTGTTGCCCTCGGTCACCAGCGTCACATAGTCGGCGCCGACCGACTTGGCGAAGGCTGCGCCGCCCTTGTTCCAGGTGGCGTGATAGGGGTTCGAGAGCGACCGGATCGAGTTGACGACGGTCGGCTTGTCGGCGGCGAAGGCGCGCCGGGTGATGATGGCGGGAAAGACGCTCGCCGCGCCGAGGACGCCGGCGCCCTTCAGGAGATCGCGCCGCTTGATCTGCACGCCAAGCGGACTGGAGATGAACTTATTCACCATGGACCACTCCTCCCTGTTTAGCGCCCGGGCCGAGGTGCGCCTGTTCTCGAGGTCGTCGCCGTCCGTCCGTCTTCCCTGTGCTCACCTGTTGAAATCCGCCCCGGCGCGACGGCGTTGGCGCGCCGTCCGGCCGGAAACAAGCTGGCGGTTCCGTTTCCGGACCTTCCGCAGCGACCTGCTGTGTTTATTGGCCGTGCATAGCTATGCACGCACCCTTTTTCGTGTCAATCGGCGGCGCGCCGGGGTTCGCTGTGGAGCGGGCGTGATCGGGAAATAGTAAAACTACTTTTCTGTTGAAAATCCCGCCGGATTTTCGGCCATGATGCCATCGCGGGCGCATCGGATGCGCGTCCTGATGGATGTAGGCGTCCGGCTGATTCTGAAGGGAATACAGCGGGATATCGATCGGCATCCATCGGGCCTCGGGCCCGGAGGTGGTCGGTCGGACGCTCTCTTGCGGTTGTGTAGTAATGCTATATCCTGCCCGTCAGTTCGAGCTTTCGAGGGACCGGCGTGGTTTTGCGACGTCGCCGGGCTGCAGGGATGGATGGAATGATCTCGGAATTGAGCGGTAGGCTGTTCATCGACGGCGCCTGGTTGGACGGCGCGGGCGCGCGGATCCCGGTCGAGAACCCGGCGACCGGCGAAGTGGTCGGCCATATCGCGTCGTCGACGGCCGCCGAGGTCAATGCCGCCGTCGCCGCGGCCCGCAAGGCGTTCCGGGGCTGGGCCGACCTCGCGCCGCGCCAGCGGGCGGCGGTGCTGAAGCGCCTCGGCACGCTGATCGCGGCCGATGCCGATCGCATGGCGCGGATCATGACGCTCGAGCAGGGCAAGCCGCTCAACGAGGCGCGCGGCGAGATCCTGAAGCTCGGCGAGGCCTGCCATTTCTACGCGGAAGAGGCGGTCCGCGTGCATGGCGAGATCATTCCGAACGACACCAATGATCATCAGAGCCTGGTGATCCGCGAGCCGATCGGCGTCGTCGGCGCCATCACGCCGTGGAACTATCCGGCCGAGCTGGTTGGCTGGAAGCTGTGCGCCTCGCTCGCCGCCGGCTGCACCATCGTCATCAAGCCGGCCGATCTGACGCCGTTCACGGCGCTGGCGATCGCCCAGAAGGTCGAGGAGGCCGGCATTCCGGCCGGCGTCGTCAATGTCGTCACCGGCCCCGGCTCGGTCGTCGGCCAGGCGCTGGTCGAGCACCCCGACGTCGACAAGATCGCCTTTACCGGCTCCAGCAAGGTCGGCCTGCAGATCCAGCAATCCGCCACCACGGTGAAGCGCATGTCGCTCGAGCTCGGCGGCAATTGCCCGCTGATCGTCACCGCCTCGGCCGATCTGGACGCGGCGGTGAAGGGGGCGGCCCGGCGCTCCTTCCGCAACATGGGCCAGATCTGCATCGCCATCAACCGCGTCTATGTCGCCCGTCCGCTCTACGACGCCTTCCTCGCCAAGCTGAAGGTCGCGGCCGAGGCGCTGACCATCGGCAACGGCATCGACAAGCCCGACGCCGATCTCGGTGCCATGGCGTCGGCCGCTCCGCTCGCCAAGACGCGCGAGCATCTCGCCGATGCGCTCGCCAAGGGCGCCAGGCTGGTGACCGGCGGCGCGGCGCCGGAAGGCGACGCGTTCGCCCGCGGCCATTTCTTCCGGCCGACCGTTGTCGCGGATTGTACGCATGCGATGAAGGTGATGACCGAGGAGACGTTCGGGCCGCTGATCGGCGTGATGCCGTTCGACGGGCTCGACGAGGCGATCACCCACGCCAACGACACGCCCTATGGTCTCGCCTCCTATGTCTACGCCAAGGACATGGACGAGGTGCGCTACCTGACGACGCGCCTCGACTACGGCAATGTCGCCGTCAACAATGTCGATGCCGGCGTGATGAACGCGCCCTATGGCGGCCGCAAGCAGAGCGGCGTCGGCTACGAGCACGGCCGCGAGGGCATGCTGGAGTACATGAACTTCAAGCATATCCGCGTCCGCACCGACGATCCCAAGGGGCGCTAGGCCATGGCGCTCGCCCTTCTCGGGATCGATATCGGCACGTCCGGCTGCAAGGCGCTGTTGATCGATGCGGCCGGCGCTGTGCTCGCCAGCCACACCGCGACCTATGGCCTGGCGCAGCCGCGGCCCGGCTGGACCGAGCAGGATCCGGCGCTCTGGATCGAGGGCGCGCGGCAGTCCGTCGCCGGCGTCCTGGCCGCGCGGCCGGATGTCGAGCTGGCGGCAATCGGCCTCTCCGGCCAGATGCACGGCCTGACGCCGCTCGACGAGGCGCATCGCGTGCTGCGGCCGGCGCTGCTCTGGAACGACCAGCGAAACGGCGCCGAATGCGCCGAGATCACCGAGCGGGCGGGTGGACTGGATGGGCTTCTCGCCCTGACCAACAACCGCATGCTGGTCGGCTATACCGGCGGCAAGATCCTCTGGATGCGCAACCACGAGCCGGAGCTTTACGGCCGCATCCGCCATATCCTCAACCCGAAGGACTATCTGCGCCTGGTGCTGACGGGCGAGCTCGCCACAGAGGTGTCGGACGCATCCGGCACCGGCTTGTTCGATGTCCGCAAGCGGGCCTGGTCGGCGCCGCTGCTCGAGCGGCTCGACATCGATCCGGCGCTGCTGCCCGAATGCCATGAATCGCAGGTCGTCACCGGCCGGGTCAGCCGCGCGGGCGCGGAACTCTTCGGCTTGCCCGAGGGCGTTCCCGTCGTCGGCGGCGGTGGCGACAGCGTGAGCCAGACGCGCGGCTCCGGCGTGATGCTGCCGGGCGAGCTGCAGACGACGATCGGCACGGCCGGCATCGTCGCCAGCGCGCTTGAAACGCCGATGGACAATCCGGACGGTCGCCTGCAGGTGTTCTGCAACGTGGCGCCGGAGACCTGGCACTGCATGGGCGTCTCGCTCAATGCCGGCGGCGCGATGTCGTGGTTCCGCGATCTCGTGGCCGGTTTTTCCCGCGAGGCCGGCGCGCTCTCCTTCGACGAGATCGTGGCGCGGGCGGAGCGGAGCCCTGCCGGGGCGAAGGGGCTGTTCTTCGTGCCCTACCTCTATGGCGAGCGCTGCCCGCATCCTGATCCCTTGGCGCGCGGCGCGTTCGTGGGCCTGACCGCCCGGCACGATGCCGGCGACATGGCGCGCGGCGTCATGGAGGGCGTCACCCATGCGCTGCGCGACATTCACGGCCTGATGCAGAAGGCCGGCCTGCGGCACAGTGTGATCAAGGCGTCGGGCGGCGGCGCGCGCTCGGCGCGCTGG
>JAEWAD010000551.1 GCA_023391905.1 Pseudomonadota bacterium
GGCAAGTACACCCGTGCCGACGGCAGCGTCGTCGAGGGCCCGAGCATCCGCGACTTCACGGCCGCGAAGAACGCCGACGCCGCCAAGCGCGTCGACGAGGCGCTCGCCAACACCAGCGCCAAGATGCAGGTCATGAAGGACACCGCCGACAAGGGCGAGGCCTATGACCAGATGATCGGCGCCGGCAACGAGAAGGGCAACGCGATCGTCCAGGACGCGATCGACGGCCTGGTCGCGCAGACCCGCGCCGTCGAGGCGGCCGTCGCCGCGCTCGGCCTGAAGATCGAGGTCGAGGGTTCGGACAGCCTCGACAATCCCTCCGCCGTCTCGGCCGAGTAACGACTGGCATCGCGAACGCGATGCCTCCATATCCGGCGCGGTCGCCTCAAGCGGCCGCGCCATCAGAGTAGAGCCCATGATCTCCCGCCGCAGCGTTCTCGTCGGCTCCGCCGCCCTCGCGGGCGCCAGCCTTTTCGGCCGCCCGGATCCGGCGCCCGCCTTCACGCGCGCCATCCCGCCCGCGGCCCAGCCCGGCGCCGAGACCATCGTCCCCCTCCAGCTGAACGCGGCCGAACGCCGGCTGACACTGCCCTGCTTCGACGGCCACGCGCTGCCGCTCTGGACCTTCACCGACCGCGCCGAGCCGCCGGTCGTGCGCATGCAGCTCGGCCAAAGGCTGAACACGCATCTCGTCAACGGCCTGACGCGGCCGGGCGAGCATGTCTCGATCCACTGGCACGGCATCCGCCTGCCGAACGACCAGGACGGCGTGCCCTATCTGGTGCAGCCGCCGGTCGAGCCGGGCGAGAGCTACGATTATTCCTTCGTGCCGCCCGACACCGGCACCTTCTTCTTCCACACGCACTGCAATTCGGCCGAGCAGATCGGTCGCGGCCTGATCGGCGTGCTGATCGTCGAGGGCGACGCGCCCGAGCCCTATGACGCCGACGAGGTGCTCGTGCTGCGCGACTGGCGCATCGCCCCGGACGGCAGCGATTTCCTGCCCTTCCTGACGATGGAGGGCGCCGGCAAGGCCGGCACCTTCGGCACGGTGCGCAGCTGCAACGGCATGCGCAATCCCGAGATCGTGCTGCCGGCCTCGGCCGATGTGCGGCTCCGCGTGATGAATGTCGACCCGACCCGGCTCTCCGAGATCGGCGTCGAGGGCGCGGAGGCGGCCGTCGTCGCGATCGACGGCATCGCCTGCAAGCCCTTCCCGCTGCGCTCCTGGCGCATGGGCCCGGCGATGCGCGCCGACCTCATCGTGCGCACACCCGCCGATGGCGGCGTCGCCACCCTCGTCGACTATTTCGCGCCGAAGCCGGTGCCGCTCGCCCGCCTCGTCGCGCGCGGTCCGGCCCGGCGTCAGGGCCCGTTCGACCCGGCACCGCTCGCCGCCGGCCGCATCGCCCCGCCCGACATCGCCAACGCCATCCGCATGCCCATCACCTTCTCGGCGACGGCGACCGGGGCCGCCGTGCAGGAGATCGCCGATGCCGGCGCGCCGCTCGGGGCCCTCTGCCTGTCGGAGGGCAATCTCTGGGCGATCAACAAGGCTTCCTGGCCGAGCGACATGCACGAGATCCCGCCGCCGATGGCACGGCTGGAGCGCGGCAAGACCTATCTGTTCGAGCTGCGCAACGTCACGCCGCACATGCACCCGATCCACATCCATGGCCACAGCTTCACGGTGCTGAACTCCAACCGCCGCAGCCTGCCGCCGCATCACGCCGACACCGTGCTGCTGCAGCCGAAGGAGCGGATGGAGGTCGCCTTCGTCGCCGACAACCCCGGCAAGTGGATGTTCCATTGCCACATCATCGAGCACCAGGAGACGGGCATGATGGCGTGGTTCGAGGTGGCATGATCGCCGCCCGCGCCCGTCGGCTTGTCACAGCCGGCGCCCTCCTCCTCGCCGCCGCCCTGCCCACGGCCCATGCCGACGGTCTCGACCGCGCGGTCGGCAAGGCGCTGTTCGACCGCATCTGGGTGCAGGCGCCCTCCTCGACGCTCGCCAATGACGGGCTCGGACCGCTCTTCAACGAGAAGAGCTGCGCGAGCTGCCATTCCGGCAAGGCGCTCTCGGCCAAGATCACCGCGCAGCCGGACGGCACGCTGATCCAGCGCGGCATCGTCACCCGGCTCGGCGACGCGGAAGGCAAGGGCGACCCCGTCTATGGCCGGCAGATCCAGCCGCGCGCCGTCTCGGGCCTGACGAGCGAGGGAACCGTCGACTATGCCGTGCCGGCGACGCCGGGCGGCCCGCTCGCCGTAACCTTCGCGCCGAGCCGTGGCGATCTCGCCGACGCGACCCGCCTCGGCCCGCGCCAGGCGCCGTCGCTGCGCGGCATCGGGCTGATCGAGAAGGTCGACGAAGCGGCGATCCTGGCCCAGACAGCCCTGCCGAAGCCGGACGGCGTCACGGGGCGCGCCCGGATGATCGAGACCGACGGCAAGCGCCGCGTCGGCCGCTATGGCTGGAAAGCCGCGGCCCCGACCCTCGATCAGATGACATCCGACGCCTTCATGCTCGACATCGGCATGTCGAGCCCGCTCAGCCCGCATCCCTATGGCGACTGCACGGAAGCGCAACCGGACTGTCTCGCGGCGCCGCATGGCCAGAGCCCGACCTTCGACAATGAGGAGATCTCGGCCGAGATGGTGCGGCTTTTGAACGCCTATCTCGCCAATCTCGCCGCGCCCGCGCCGGTCGAGCCGTCGCCGCCCGGCGCCGCGCTGTTCGCGTCGGCCGGCTGCTCGGCCTGCCACGTGCCGAGCCTCGCCGGCCGCG
>JAEWAD010000558.1 GCA_023391905.1 Pseudomonadota bacterium
CCGCCGATCAGGATCAGATGCTCGACATTGTCGCGGCGGACGAGGACGAGCCGGCGGCGCTGGTCGATCGGCAGCGCATCAAGCACGGCGAGGCGGGGCTGGCGGCCGCGGGCCGGGCTGCTGCCGAGGCGGCCATTCGTGAACAGGCGGATCAGCCAGAAGACCAGCAGAATGGCCAGCAGAACCACCACCAGGGTGATCACGAACTGGGCAATGGTCGCGCCTGTGTCGCCGAACATTGGCGCCAGATAATCGTGCATCTTATTCTCCCGACTTCCGATTCCGGTTCAGCCCGTCGCAAGGCATCGAAACGGATCGAGCCTGGCACCCTCGGTGACCGGAAGCTCGATTCCGCGCATATCCGACGTTTTTCCTGCGTGCGCCGGGCCTTGGCAAGCCCGCAGCACCGAACTGATCCATCAATCCCCTGATGGCGTTAAGAATTCATTGACCATGACTTTGGCAGAATCCAGTGGATTCGTACCCACGGGGCGCGAGGCCATGCATCGCGTGGCGCGCCGCGTGACGATTCCCGTTCCGGCCTGATAGGGGGCGAGCTGGCCGATTCCGTGGCAGAGGCAGGAACGGGGGACACGGATTGCTGTCGAATTCCGCGCTCGCGTTGAATTCGGGGGCGATCCTCAGCATTCTGCCTGCTACATGCGGTGCGTGGCGATTCTTCGTCGCCGCCAGGGATTTTCCGGGACCGAGAAGAAGATGGGGCAGACCGGGGTGCAAGGGTTCGTGCCGCACAGATCGGGCCGGGTGACGGCATGACCGAGAACAGCCAGAAGACGCCGCGCCGCGCGCTGGTCGACCGCTCCGATCGTCCGACCGGGATCGGCCGGCTGCTGGTGCTCGCCGGCTGCCTGGTCGGTGCGGCGCTCGCCTTCGCGCTGCTGCCGCCGGAAGCGGCCGAACCCTTCATCTTCGCCCTGCTCGGGCTGCTCGCCGTGGTCGGCGTGTTCACGCTGTTCGCGGCGGCGATCGGGCTCCTGCGTTTCAGCGGCCGCTCGCCGCGCGACGAGCTCGGGCGCGGCTTCATCGATTCCATGGCCGACGGCCTCGTCATCACCGATCGCGACAGCCGCATCCTCTATGCCAATGCCGCCTACGCCGACCTGATCGGCGCCGACGAGGCGAAGGACGTCCGCGTCGTCGAGCGGGTGTTCTCGGCCGACCAGGCGGCGAGCGAGGCGATCTACCGGCTGTCGCAGTCGATCCGCGACGGCCGCACCGCGGTCGAGGAAGTGCGCATGCCGAGCCCGCTGGCCGGGCCGGCCGGCGGCCCGCCGCGCTGGTATCGCATCCGCGTGCGGCCCGTGCGCACCGGCGAGGAGCCGGACCGCGTCCTGACCGCCTGGCAGATCGCCGACGTCACCAGCGATCGCGCCCAGCAGGAGAACGTCTTCCAGGACCTGCAGCACGCGATCGACTATCTCGACCACGCGCCGGCGGGCTTCTTCTCGGCCGAGCCGGATGGCCGCATCGTCTATCTGAACGCGACGCTCGCCGACTGGCTCGGCATCGATCTCGCCTTCTTCAAGTCGGGCACGCTGACGCTTTCCGACATCGTGCGCGGCGACGGCGCGGCGCTGCTGTCGGTCGGCCGCGAGTGCGGCGGCGAGACGCGGACGGAGACGATCGATCTCGACCTCGTCAAGCAGAACGGCCAGAGCCTGCCGGTGCGGCTGTTGCATCGGGTTCCCTTCGCCGGCGACGGCGCGCCGGGGGCAACGCGCACGGTCGTGCTCAACCGCGGCCCCGGCGAGGAGCTCTCGGAGGCGCTGCGCGCGGCCGAGGTTCGCTTCACGCGCTTCTTCAACCACACGCCCTTCGCCATCGCCTCGATCGACAAGTCCGGCCGTATCGGCCGCACCAACGCGCCCTTCGCGCGGCTGTTCGGGCCGATCAAGTCGGAAGGCGGCGCGCGCACGCGGCTGATCGACCTCGTTGCCGAGGGCGAGCGCCCGGCGCTGGAAGTCGCGCTCGAGACCGCCGCCGGCGGCCGCAGCGAGATCGCGCCGGTCGACACGACGATCCCGGGCCATGGCGAGCGCAGCGTGCGCTTCTATGTGTCGGCGGTCGACGAGGACGCCACCGATCGCGAGATCGCGACCGTCTATGCGCTGGAGACGACCGAGCAGCGGGCGCTCGAGCTGCAATTCTCGCAAAGCCAGAAGATGCAGGCGATCGGCCAGCTGGCCGGCGGCGTCGCGCACGACTTCAACAACGTGCTGACGGCGATCATCGGCTTCTCCGACCTCCTGCTCGCCAACCACCGGCCCAGCGACCCGTCCTTCCAGGACATCATGAACATCAAGCAGAACGCCAACCGCGCCGCCGGCCTGGTCCGGCAGCTGCTGGCGTTCTCGCGCCGCCAGACGCTGCGCCCGCAGGTGCTGGCGATGGGCGACGTGCTGTCCGATCTGTCGATCCTGCTGGAGCGGCTGCTTGGCGAGAAGGTCAAGCTGCAGCTCGTGCATGGGCGCGACGTCTGGCCGATCAAGGCGGATTTGAACCAGTTCGAGCAGGTGGTGATCAACCTCGCGGTCAATGCCCGCGACGCCATGCCGAAGGGCGGCACGCTGACGATCCGCACCCGCAACGTCACGCCGGACGAGGTCGCCGCCTTCCACTACAAGCCGCTGCCGCCGGCGGACTATGTCCTGATCGAGGTCGAGGATACAGGAACCGGCATTCCGCCCGAGGTGCAGTCGAAGATCTTCGAGCCGTTCTTCTCGACCAAGGATGTCGGCAAGGGGACGGGCCTCGGCCTGTCGACCGTCTACGGCATCGTCAAGCAGACCGGCGCGCATATCTATTTCGACAGCGAGACGGATGTCGGAACGACCTTCCGCATCTTCATGCCGCGCCATGTCCCGGCCGTCTCGGCCAAGCCGGAGGCCGTCGCCGAGAAGGCGCCCGAGATCGCCGATCTCACGGGCAGCGCCAGCATCCTGCTCGTCGAGGACGAGGAGGCGGTCCGAAGCTTCGCCGCCAGGGCGCTCGCTTCGCGCGGCTACACGGTGCACGAGGCCACCTCCGGCGTCGAGGCGCTCGAGGTGATGCGCGAGACCGGCGGATCGATCGACCTGGTCGTCTCCGACGTCGTCATGCCCGAACTCGACGGCCCGTCGCTGCTGCGCGAGCTGCGCAAGGAGCGGCCGGACCTGAAGATCATCTTCGTGTCGGGCTATGCCGAGGATGCCTTCGCCCGCAACCTGCCGGATGGCGAGACCTTCAACTTCCTGCCGAAGCCGTTCTCGCTCAAGCAGCTGGCGACCGCGGTCAAGGAAGCGCTCGGTCACTGACGCGCCCGCCGGCCGCGTGCCGGCGGCGCAGCCAAACGCCGCGCTTGCCAAGCCGCGCCCGGCCGCCGAAAATGGCGGTTCAGATTTTAAACTCGGAATGATCTTCATGAACGATGGAAGCGCGCTCGGCCAAGCGGCGGCGGCGCAGGCCCTGCCGGTCCGGATCGACCCGGCCACGCGACGCGTCTCGATCGACGCCAAGGATCCGGCCTTCTTTCAGAACCCCTATCCGGTCTTCGAGGCGATCCGCGCCGTGGCCCCGGTGTTCTTCTGGGAGGAGCCCGGCGTCTGGTGCTTCCTCGACGCGGACGACGTCAACGCCATCTACCGCGATCGCCGCTTCGGCCGCGAGATCCTGCATGTGGCGACCCGCGAGGAGCTCGGCATCCCCGAGATCCCGGCCCATCTGAAACCGTTCTACGACGTCGACAATCTCTCGATGCTGGAGCGCGAGCCGCCGGTGCACACGCGGCTGCGCACCCTCGTCAACCGCGCCTTCGTCTCGCGCCAGATCGAGCGGCTGCGCCCGCGCATCGCCGCGCTCTGCAACGAATTGATCGACGGCTTCGAGGCGAAGGGCAGCGCCGACCTGATCGAGGCATATGCGACGCCGATCCCGATCACCGTCATCGCCGAGATCCTCGGCGTGCCGGTCGAGCGGGCGCCGGACCTGCTCGCCTGGTCGCATGCCATGGTCGGCATGTACCAGCTCGGCCGCACCCGCGCGATGGAAGACGCCGCCGTCGAAGCGACGCTCGCCTTCTCCGCCTTCCTGCGCGCCTATGTCGAGGAGCGGCGCGGCAAGCCGGGTGACGACCTGATCAGCCAGCTGATCGCCGCCGAGGAGCAGGGTGAGAAGCTCTCCGAGGACGAGCTGATCACGACCTGCATCCTGCTCTTGAACGCCGGCCACGAGGCGACGGTGCACGCGATCGGCAATGGCGTGCGCGCCATTCTCCAGTCCGGCGCCGAGCCGAAGGCGCTGTTCGCTTCCGACGAGGCGACGGCCGCGGCGGTCGAGGAGTGCCTGCGCTACGATCCGCCGCTGCACATGTTCATGCGCTACGCGCTGGAGGACATGGAATATGGCGGGCTCTCGCTGAAGAAGGGCCAGCAGGTCGGGCTGATGCTCGGCGCGGCGAACCGCGATCCCGCGCGCTACGTCGCCGCCGACCGCTTCGACGCCGGGCGTGAGCCGAAGCCGCATGTCTCCTTCGGCCTCGGCATTCATTTCTGCATCGGCGCGCCGCTGGCGCGGCTCGAGATGCAGGTGGCGCTGCCGATCCTGTTCGAGCGCCTGCCGGGGCTGCGCTTCGCCGGCGCGCCGAGCTATCGCGACGCCTATCACTTCCACGGCCTCGATGGCCTGCAACTCGCATGGGACCGCTGATGCCGCGTCCAAGCCGCCGCCGTATCGCCATTCTCGCCGCGCTGGTGTCGCCCTTTCTGGCGGTGACGGCAGCCGGTGCCCAGCAGGTCGTCGACGGTTCGACCGGGGATCTCGATCCGGCGCTCACGAGCGCGATCACCAAGCTCGCGACGCGGGATTTCGCGGCGCCGGCCGACGCGCAGCTGCGCGGCGTCCACCTTTCCAAGGCGCGCAACGGCCGTGGCTATTGCGGCCAGGTGGCGGTCGGCCCGGGTGCGGATTTCGTGCCGTTCCACGCGATCATCGAGGCGGACGGCACGGCTTCGCTGCTGCGCCTCTCCGATGCGACCGACCCGGCGGACCGGGAGGTGGCCATTCGCCTGCTTACCAATTTCGGTTGTCTGGAGTAGAAGGCGAGCATGATCGAAGGACAACCCAGTGCTACCG
>JAEWAD010000516.1 GCA_023391905.1 Pseudomonadota bacterium
CCGTGCAGGATCAGTTCCGCGCCGGCTTCCTTGATCAGGGCGCGGATGCGCCCGGCGCCGACCAGGCGCTTGTGCCAGGGCGTCGCCTTCTTGAACGGCGGATGGTGGATCAGCACGACGCGGTAGAGGCCCTCGTCGCGGGCGCGGATCAGCATGTCGCGCAAGAGCGGCAGCGTGGCGGCGTCGACATGGCCGGTCGCCATGAACGGCGCCGAGGCGCGGGCGCTGGAGACGCCGATGATCGCGCAGGGGCCGCGTCGGCGGAAATAGGGGAAGGTCACGCGCCCGAGCGGCATGCCCTCGTCGCCGGTGGCATAGGGGCCCCAGAGGGCAAGCGCCTTGGCGAGCGCCCCCGGCACATAGGCGTCGTGGTTGCCGGGCACGAAGGAGACCTGGTCGGGCGGGCCGACGGCCTGCAGCCAGTTGCCGGCGGCGACGATCTCGGCGGGAAGCGCGATGTTGACGAGGTCGCCGGTGACGGCGATGTGGTCCGGCTGGCGGGCGAGCATGTCCTCGATCAGCCCGGCCAGCACCTCGCCGCCGAGCGAGCGGACCCGGTTGCGCCGCCAGTTGACGTAGCCGATCACCCGCTTGGAGGCGAGCTCCAGCGTGCGCGGGCGCGGCAAGGGGCCGAGATGCGGATCGGAGAGGTGCGCGAGAACGAACATCGTCATCGCATTAGCGAAGCGGCGCGCCACCGTCCAGTTGCGATGCCGGTGATGACGCGCGCGGGTGTGCCCACAAAAGCAAACGGCGCCAACATGGGGCGCCGCCGGGCGGACCGTTGGCCACGGGTATCCGCCACATCTGAACTGGATATGGGGCGTGTGGGGCGGCTCTGCCAGGGATCGCGACGCGACCCTGCCATGTTTCCGCTGCATGGCAGGCGAGGCCGGGCTTGCCACCGGCTTCCGCCTTCCTATGCTCGGCGCGTACGGAACGGAATGATCATGCTTTCACTTCTTGCTCGTCTCGGCGGCCTGGCGGCGCCCGTCCTGCGCGGCATGACGCTCGGCGTGCGCGGCGCCTGCTTCGACGGCGACGGTCGCGTCTTCCTGGTGCGCCATTCCTACATCAAGGGCTGGTACCTGCCGGGCGGCGGGGTGGAGCGGGGCGAAAGCGCGGCCGAGGCGCTGGCGCGCGAACTGCGCGAGGAGGGCGGCATCGAACTGGCGGCTCCGGCCCGGCTTTTCGGCGTCTACATGAACCCGAAGCGGCGGCGCGACCATGTCATCGTCTTCGTCGCGCACGCCTTCGATCGTCCGAGCCCGCCCGCCTATCCCAACCGCGAGATCGCCGAGGCCGGCTTCTTCGATCCCCGCGCGCTGCCGGAGGCGACATCGCCGGCGACGCGACGCCGGATCGGCGAGATTCTCGACGACGTCCCGGCGGCGCCGCTTTGGTGATTGCCCATGCCGGTCACCCATGCTATTGCGCCTTGGACTGCGACTTGGAACCGGGCATGACTTCGAGCCTTCTCCTGCGACGACGAACCGACGGCCGTGACTTCACGTCACGCGATGCCGTTCGTTCGCCTGTGTCCCGGATGCGCCGCACCTGACGGCCGTGTCCGTCGGACAGTGACATGCTCTTCCGACGAGACGCAGCTTTCATGAAAATCGACTCCTTCACCGTCCTGGTTGAACACCCCGCCGACGACGCGGCCATCGAGCGGCTGCACGAGGTTTCGTTCGGGCCCGGTCGGTTTGCGCGCGCCGCCTCGCTGCTGCGGGAAGGCGTTCCGCAGGATCCCGCGCTGTCCTTCGTCGCGAAATCCGGCGAGCGGCTGATCGGCTCGGTGCGGCTGACGCCGATCCGCATCGGCGGCCGGCCCGCGATCCTGCTCGGGCCGCTCGTCGTCGAGCCGGACTGGAAGGGCAGGGGCGCCGGCAAGTCGCTGATGCGCACGGCGATCGCCGCGGCGCGGGAAGCCGGCCACGCGGTGATCCTGCTGGTCGGCGACGAGCCCTATTACGGCCCGTTCGGCTTCGTCCGGACCGCGCCCTACCAGATCACGCTGCCGGCGCCGGCCGATCCGGCGCGCATCCTCGTCTGCCCGCTCGTCGAGAACGCGCTCGACGGCCTCGGCGGCGCGGCGGAACGGGCGGCATAGGGAAGGCTTCGGCCCACGTTCGCCAGCGAGACGCGTCCAGCGCTTCCGTCATCCCTGCGAAAGCAGGGATCCACAGGGGTCGTGAAGCCGAGCGAGCTTCCCGATGTCTCGGCTGCATGGATCCCGGCTCGGAGGCCGGGATGACGGCGAGGGTGGTGCGATCGTGATGCTTCAGCCGGCCGGCGACAAATGCCCGCCTCCCGGACGAAACAGGCCCATCGAACCCCTCCGCCATCATCCTGAGGCGCTTCGCGAAGCGAAGCCTCGAAGGAGGATCCAGCGAGCCCTCTAGTCTGCGAACGAAATCCCGACGACGGCTTGGTTCCCTGGAACCTCCTTCGAGGCCCGGCTGCGCCGGGCGCCTCAGGATGTTGGCGGAGGGTGGCAATTGCAATCGCCGCGACCGTCGAGGCAAGCTCGCCCATCCCGTGGAGGAACCCGGAACAAGGGCGGCCCGCCCTACCGCCCCTCGCGGTACCAGGTCGCCGCCATCAGGCCGAGCAGGGCGGCGAGGCCGAGGAAGCCGGAGAAGAGCGGCCAGCGGTCGATGCCCTTCAGCACCGACGCTTCCGTCATGCGCACGCCCATCCAGTCGCCGCCCGACATGGCGCGGCCGGCCCGCATCGGGATGACGCGCGGCGTTTCGAGATCGCCATCGGCCGAGGCCATGCGGGCGATGTGGCCGCCGGTTGCCTCGACGACGGGGGCGAGCTTGTCGAAGCTGGACAGCACGTCGGTGAACTCGCGCGGATTGGCCGGGCCGACATGGGCGAAGGCGCGGCGCTCGCCGTCCTCGACCCGCCACAGGCCGACCTCGTCGGCCGGCAGGCTGGCGCCGAAGCGGCCGGGGCCGTCCGGGGCAAGCGTCAGCGTGCGGCGCGCGCCGGAGGGGGCGATCACCGTGACCGGGTCGATCCGCTCCTGCATGGTCTGGCGCTGGATCTCGAGCGTGGCGCCGCGGGCGGTCGCGCGCAGCGCCTCCTCCTCGAGGTCGGGCTCCTTCATCAGCCAGTGCGCCAGCCGCCGCAGCAGGTCGACATGCGGGCCGCCGCCCTCGTAGCCACGGGCCCAGAGCCAGACCTGATCCGACAGGAGCAGCGCGACGCGGCCTTCGCCCTCGCGTTGCAGCACCAGCAGCGGATCGTCATCGACGCCCTTCATGATGATCTCGCCATCGGGCTTGTCGACCTCGACCTGGCGGAACCAGCGACTCCAGTGCGGCGGCTCGGCGTCGGCGCCGGCGAGGCCGCGCGTGACGGGATGGCGCTTGCCGAGATCGGTGATGCGCGGGCTGAAGGGACGCTCGATCATCCGCCCGGTCGGCGCGGCGGGCAGCACGTCGGCGAGCGGCGTCAGGTAGAGGCTGTCGTCGGAGGCGTAGTCCGGGCCCGAGGCGACGAGCAGCGCGCCGCCCTCGCGGACATAGCGGGCGATGTTGTCGAAATAGACGGTCGGCAGCACGCCGCGCTGGGCATAGCGGTCGAAGATGATCAGGTCGAACTGGTCGATCTTGACCGAAAACAGCTCGCGCGTCGGGAAGGCGATCAGCGACAATTCGTTGATCGGCGTACCGTCCTGCTTCTCCGGCGGGCGCAGGATGGTGAAATGCACGAGGTCGACCGAGGCGTCGGACTTCAAGAGGTTGCGCCAGATCCGCTCGCCGGCATGCGGCTCGCCCGAGACCAAGAGGACGCGGAGGTTCTCGCGGATGCCGTCGATGATCGCGGCGGCGCGGTTGTTGACGGTGGTGAGCTCGCCGTCGAGCGGTGCCGCCTCGAACTCGATGATGTTCTGCCCGGCATGGCCGATCTCGAGCGTGAAGCGGTTGATCGCGCCGGGCGTCACCGTCTCGACGGCGAGCGGCTCGCCGT
>JAEWAD010000110.1 GCA_023391905.1 Pseudomonadota bacterium
GCTCTTGATGCCGTAACCGGCCATGAAGGCGTGCGCCGATTCGAAGAAGTCGAGCCGGCCGAGCGCGGGGAATTCGTCGAGCATCAGGAGGAGCCGGCGCCGGCCTGCCTTGGCTTGGAGATCCTCGGTCAGGCGGCGGCCGATCTGATTGAGGATCAACCGGATCAGCGGCTTGGTGCGGTTGATGTCCGATGGCGGCACGACGAGGTAAAGCGTCGTCGCACGCTCTGCATCAACGATGTCGGCGATCCGCCAGTCGCAGCGCCGCGTCACCTCCGCCACCACGGGATCCCGGTAGAGACCCAGGAACGACATCGCCGTGCTCAGGACGCCGGAGCGTTCATTGCCGGATTTGTTCAATAGCTCGCGCGCGGCGGAGGCGACGACGGGGTGGACGCCGGCCTCGCCGAGATGCGCCGTCCGCATCATCGCGGCGAGCGTCGATTCGATCGGCCGCTTGGGATCGGATAGGAAGGCCGCAACGCCGGCGAGGGTCTTGTCCTCCTCGGCGTAGAGGACGTGGAGAATCGCGCCGACCAGAAGCGCGTGACTGGTCTTCTCCCAGTGGTTCCGCTTCTCCAGGCTGCCCTCGGGGTCGACAAGAATGTCGGCGATATTCTGGACGTCTCGCACCTCCCACTCGCCGTGCCGAACCTCCAGCAACGGGTTGTAGGCTGACGACTTCGCATTGGTCGGATCGAACAGAAGAACCCGGCCATGCCCCGCACGAAAGCCGGCGGTGAGCTGCCAGTTCTCGCCCTTGATGTCGTGGACGATCGCCGATCCCGGCCAGGTCAGGAGCGACGGGATGACGAGGCCGACGCCCTTGCCCGATCTCGTGGGAGCGAAGCACAGGACGTGCTCCGGTCCATCATGGCGGAGATAGGCGCGTTCGAACCGGCCGAGAACCACACCGTCAGGCCCGAGCAGGCCGGCCTGCGCGATCTCCTTCGCGTCTGCCCACCGCGCGGAGCCATAGGTCTCGGCATTCTTGGCTTCGCGGGCGCGCCAGACCGACATGCCGATCGCGACTGCGGCGGCGATGATGCCGCCGGATGCTGCGATATAGGCGCCCTCGATGAAGACGTGCGGCGCATAGGCATCGTAGGCATACCACCACCAGAAGAACGCGGGCGGAAGGTAGATCGGAAAACCGAGCAGCTCGAACCAGGGCTGCCCGAGTTGGGGTTGGAAACCGAGCTGCCAGGCCGTCCATTCCGTTGCGGTCCAGAACGTCAGCAAGACGATCACTAAGACAGTGATGACCTGCCCCCAGAGGATCTTGGTCGCGGACATTGCGGCCGCCCTTTCCTTGAATTCGGTGATTGCTGGGATGGCTCACAGCCCGAGCCCCCGGCTGCGCCCAAAACCCCAATCCACGCCACCGTCGTAGCGGGCGACGCCGGAGACATGTCGGCCAAGCTGCTTTTCGAGTGAGGGCGTCCACGGCACGAGCTGGAAGCCGAGACCGTCGTCGATCATGGCGAAGCGGCCAGAGGCGAGCGAGAAACGCTGTCGATAGGTCCCAGCGACATATTCTCCGGCAGCGGACGGATTGAATGGCTGGCCCGTCTCGGCGGCGAGTTGCTGCCCCAGAGCCTCCAACTCCCGACGGCGCAGCGTGCCGATGAGGTTCTTCACGAATACCAATCCACGCGCCTGGCGCTCGACGAGACCTTGCTCGATCAGTTCCCCCGCGCGCCGTTCCATGGCTTGCCGGACCTCGGCGCCAAAGCCAACCTGGCCAAGTGGCACCGGATCGCGCGCGACCGCTTGTCGGTCGAGCCATGTCGCGCCACTCGCCGTCACCTGCGCTTCAATCGACAGATCAGAGCGAACGGCCAGCGCCACGCGACGCTGTCCTTGTGCGTCGTCGAACTTGCGGAGTTCGACGATCGAGCCTGGTGCACTGTCGCCGGCAGCATCAAGATCGGCAAGCCTGATGTGATGGGTACGGCCATCGACGCCGTCGACGATGGCATAGGCAGTCCCCTTTAGCTCGTCGTCGAGACCGCGATCGACGAGGCGTCCGATCACGGGGACGTCAAGGCTTTCGCCTGCCAGCACGTAGCTCGCGGCCCCGCGGTCGATGCCGCGTTCGGTCAGGCTGCGGTGGATGCGCTTGATGATGTCACCGCGATCGCCGAGCTCGCGCAACGTCGTCTCGGCGGCCTCGTCCATGACCCATTGGCCTGGCCCTACCTGATGCGCCCGGCCGAGGCTCTCCAGGCGCCGCAGCCGGCCGGCCTTCAACGCGTGGAACTCATCAGGCTGCTGCCCCGGGTCGGGCGCGAGGTCAATGATGCCATTGCGACCTGCGTCGCGAACAAGCTGGCGATCGAGCTGTGTCCAGCGTTCGGCTTCGACCTGGTGCTCGAGCGAGCGGCGAATGTCGAGATCGGAGCGCAGTCCGAGCTCCTGGGTGACCAGATCCTGCGCGCGGGCACGCATCCCCTCCTTGATGTAAGCGCGAGAGATCACGAGGTCCTGGCCGTCCTCCGCAATGCCGCGCACGAGCACGTGGACGTGCGGGTGTTGGGTATTCCAATGATCGACGGCGACCCAGTCGAGCTTCGTGCCGAGGTCGACCTCCATCTGGCCGACCAGCTCACGGGTGAAACCCTTGAGGCCGGCCATATCGGCTGCGTCCTCCGGCGAGACGATGAAACGGAAATGGTGCCGATCATTCTGGCAGCGCTCCGCGAAGGCCCTCGGATCGGCATCCTCTGTCTCGGGGCCGAACAGGTGCGCCCTCTCCCCGTCCCGGGTGACGCCCTCGCGACGGAGATAGCCGAGATGCGCGGCGAGCGGCACTGATCTGGCGGTATGACGGACGACCCGTGTCTTGATCGTCACCAGACGCGAGCGGCCGGTGAGAAGACGGTTCGCTCGCTCACTGGCGACCCGGCCACGCCCGAAGCGGGAATGACGATGGCTGGTGAGACGGCCGGCTCGCGACACGCCGCCTCCGGCGCGCTGAGCGGCCGCGAGTGCCTGGGCGATGAACGGCTTGGCGCGCTGGCTCCGTGAGGAGCGGATGCGACCTGGCCGAGGCTGAAATTCCTTCTCTTCAGCCATCGCCGGCCTCGGCAATGTGCAAAATCGAGAATCCGTTCAATGATTTGATTGTGCGGCGCACATTGCACGCCGATGCCGCACATTGCCGGATCAGCAAAAAAACAAAGCAACAACAACCGACCGACCGAGCCGCACATTGCGGCCTTTTATCTCGCCATCGTTCCGGTCGCTGGTTCCCAGGGCTCAACTTCCAAGCCAACAGACTTTCGGCACTCTCGGCGATTTGCGACAAAACACGTCGGCTGGCAGCCGATTCATTGCCAAAGAGCCGCCGCGACCTGGCAGTCCACTTGCGAAGCCCCCACTGTTTGCGAGCGTTTGCGATAGCGATCGTTACCCGAAGGGCCGAGACACCCGTAGGG
>JAEWAD010000243.1 GCA_023391905.1 Pseudomonadota bacterium
CGCGGGGGGCGTGGCCCGCCGTGACCCTTGGACTTCAAGCGGGACACCTGGCCCGGGATGACGCACATGAAAACCCTTTCCAGGCGCGGCTTCATGGCCGCCGGCGCGGCCACGCTGGCCGCGACCCAGTTTCCCGCCATCGCCTTCGGCCAGCCGGCCGCTCCCCTTCGTCTCGCCGCGACGCGGCGCACGCTCGATATCGACGGGCGCGCCGCCACTGTCTTCGGGCTCGCCGGTCCGGGCGGGCAGGGGCTTGTCCTCGATCCGGGCCAGCGATTCCGGGTCGACCTCACCAATGATCTCGACATAGGCACGATCATCCATTGGCATGGGCAGATTCCGCCGAACGCGCAGGACGGCGTGCCCGACATGCCAATGCCGTTGCTCGCGCCGGGCGAGAGCCGCAGCTACGACTTCGCCCCGTTGCCGGGCACCCACTGGATGCACAGCCATGTGCCGATCCAGGAAATGCAGCTGCTGGCGGCGCCGCTGATCGTCCGCAGGCCGGAGGATGTGGCCGCCGACCGGCAGGAGGTCGTGCTGTTCCTGCATGATTTCTCCTTCAAGGCGCCGGAGGAGGTTCTGGAGCAAATCCTGGGTGGTCATGGCGGAGGGCACGGGGGCGGCGCGTCTTCCGGCGGAATGGCCGGCATGAACCACGGCGGCATGGATCACGGCAGCATGGCCGGGATGGATCACGGCGCCTCCACAGGCGGCGCCATGTCGATGCCGATGGACATGGGCGGCATGGCCATGGACCTGAACGACTATGATTGGGACGCCTATCTCGCCAATGACCGGACCCTGTCGGATCCGGAGATCGTCCCGGTCGAGCGTGGCGGGCGGGTGCGGCTGCGCGTCATCAACGCCGCTGCTGCGACGGTGTTCTGGATCGATACGGGGGCGGCCGCGGGGCGGCTGGTCGCCGTCGACGGGCACGATGTGCAGCCCGTCGCCGGCACGCGTTTCGGGCTCGCCATGGGGCAACGCCTCGACATCGAGATCGACCTGCCGAACGAGGGCGGCGCGTGGCCCATCCTGGCCCTGCGCGAGGGGGCGCGAGAGCGGACCGGCATCATCCTGTCCACGCCGGGCGCGAGCATTGCCAAGCTCGAGTCCGTGGTGGAGGTGGACGCGCCGCCCTTCGACATCGACCTGGCGCAGGAGAGCGGTCTCGTCGCCATCGAAGGGCTGTCCGATCGGGCGGTCGATCGCAGCCAGATGGTCATGCTCGGCGGATCGATGCAGCCCTATGTCTGGACCATCAACGGCGCGGTCTGGGGCGAGCACCGGCCCGTCGCCGCGACCGCCGGCGAGCGGGTGGAGCTGGCGTTCCACAACATGTCGATGATGGGGCATCCGATGCATCTGCATGGCCATGCCTTCCAGGTCGTCGGCCTCAATGGCCGGCGCGTCGCCGGCGCAAGGCGCGACACCGTCTATGTGCCGCCGATGAGCATGGTCACCGTCGCGCTCGATGCCGGCGAGGCGGCGAGCTGGATGCTGCATTGTCATCACATGCCGCATCTGGCGACCGGCATGATGACCGAGTTCCGGGTGGCGGCATGAGAACGCGCTGGATCCTGGCCGGCGTGGCCTTCGTGGCGATCGCCGGCGTCGCTCTCTATTCAGTGAACGCGCAGCGGAGGGTGGCGCGGGAAAGTGCGGAGCTCGATCAGCGGATCGCTCTCGGCAAGACCGTCTATGATGCGAGTTGCGCGAGCTGCCACGGCGCCAAGCTGGAGGGGCAGCCGGACTGGCGCAACCGTCGTCCGGATGGCCGCCTTCCGGCGCCGCCGCATGATGCGAGCGGCCACACCTGGCACCATCCCGATGCGCAGCTGCTGGCGATCATTCGCCTCGGCACGGCGGCGGTCGTCGGCGACGGCTATGAGAGCGACATGCCGGGCTTCGCGGATGTCCTGACCGACGCCGAAAGCGTGGCGGTGCTCGATTACATCAAGAGCACCTGGCCGCAGCGCGAGGCCGAGTACCAGCGCCAGCTCTCGGGCGGCTGATCTCGGCGGCCGGCCGCGGCATGCCGTGGCCGGCCCTCGACGCGCGAACGGCATCAAGGCGCTTTTCTGTCGCGTCGCGATCCGCTACTTCATGGTGCAGGGGGAAACCATGACATTCGCAGCCTTTCTGATCCTTGTCGGCCGGATCGTCCTCGGCCTGTTCTTCGTCATCGCCGGCATCCGCAATTTTCTGCGCTATGCCGAGCGCAGCACGCCGGAGACCAATTACGGCTGGAAGCTGCCCGCGCCGGTGACGGCGCTCGGCTTCGCGTCGCAGCTCGTCGGCGGCCTGTCGGTCGTGTTCGGCATCCTGGCGCCCTGGGGCGCGGCGCTGCTGATCCTGTTCCTGATCGGGGCGACGGCGCTCTTCCACAATCCCCTGGTGTTCAAGGGCGAGGCGCGCCAGCCGCACATCTACTTCCTGCTCGTGAACTGCGCGCTCGCCGGCTACTGCCTGATGGTGATCGGCACGGCATCCTGATCGGACGATCGGCCGTCGCTCAGTGCGACACCGAGTTCGAGAACAGGTTGACGATGATCACCCCGGTGATGATGAAGCCGAGGCCGATCAGCGCCGCCGTGTCGAGCGTCTGGCGGAACAGCACCAGGCCGATCGCCGAGATCAGCACGATGCCGAGGCCGCTCCAGATCGCGTAGGCGATGCCGACGGG
>JAEWAD010000316.1 GCA_023391905.1 Pseudomonadota bacterium
GAGTGAATCCTCGTCGGCGATCTGGCGGGCGAGCGAGACGACGCGTTCCGGCGTCGCAACGCCGGTGCGGCGCTGGCCGACGTCGCACTCGATCATCACGTCGAGCCGGACGCCGGCGGCGCGGGCCGAGTCCGCGAAATCCGCGATCAGGTCGGAGCGGTCGACGGTGACGGTGATGTCGGCGCCGCGCGCCGCCGCCTCGGTCAGCCGGTCGACCTTGCGGCGGCTGGCGATCGGCGCGGTCAGCATCAGCGGGTTGATGCCGGCCTCGAACAGGGCCAGCAGCTCGCCGACCTTGGCGCAGGCGATGCCGAGCGCGCCGCCCTCCAGCTGTCGCCGGGCGATCTCGGCGCATTTGTGCGATTTCGCGTGCGGGCGCAGGCCGAGGCCGGCGGCGCGCGCCATGCCCGTCAGCGCCTGCAGATTGGCCTCGAAGGCGTCGGCGTCGAGGATCAGCGCCGGGGTTTCCAGCTTGTTGCGGCCGCCCCGCGCGCCGATCATCGTTTCGTTCAGCCCGGCGACGCCGCGTCTCATGTCGTCTCTCCCCCGCGCCATCCGGCGCTCGGGCGCGGGGTGCGTCTCGTGTTTTCGTTCAGCCGACCTTGTGGCCGGGCCAGCCCATCAGGAGCTTCGCGTCCTTCTCGGCCGCCCGCGCCTTGGCGGGATCCTTGAAGATCCTCGTCACGCATTGCGGCTTCTTGCGGTCGATCACGTCGTAGACCATGTGGTAGCCGGTCTTGTCCATGATCGGGCCGATCCAGCCGGCGCAATGATCGCAATAGCGCTCCATCGGCGCGGCATCGTTGTCCATCACCTTCGAGAGGCTCGGACAGACATTCATCCGAAGTTCCAGCCGGTCCTCGTTGAAGTCGAGGTCCATGTCGCAGTTTTCCTCGATCTTGATGTGCGACCAGTACTCGTACATGCCTTCGAGGCCCTGGGTCTCGATCAGCTCGAGGATGTGGCGCTCCTGGTTTTTCGAGATCGCCAGCCAGTAGGCTTCGAGCGCCTCCTCGCCCTGGCTCTCCAGGAACTTGAAGACCTCGTTGTAGAAGCGCGTGAAGTGATCGCTCGGGATCATGCCCGCCTCCGGATGACCTGCCGGCACGAGCCTTCGCCGGTGATTTCGGTGTCGATGGCATAGGGCGAACCCTCCGCCATCGCCGCGTTGGTGACGCTGGTCTGGTCGCAGAAATGCGGCGAGACGTGGCCGACGAGGGTCTTCACGTGATGCCAGGCGGGGCAGCGGCGGACCGTCAGCACGATCTGGTCGTCGCCGACCGCGATGTCGTAGTCGCCGCCCTCGCGGTCGAAGAAATGGCGCCAGTGCCGCACCAGCTGGCGTGTGTCGCCGGCGACCAGGTCGTTGCGGATGCTGGCATAGACGTCGCGGCCGACCTTCCTGAAGATCTCGTCCATCGCCGCGACGCCGAAGCGCTCGACGATGAAGTCGATCGTCGTGTTGGCGGCGCCGTGGAAATCGAGATGGACGTTGCCGCCCTCCTCGTAGCGCATCGTGACTTCGCTCTCCGCCATGTTCACACGCTCCCGTAGAGGCGTTCGCCGCCGACATAGGTGGCCCTGACCGACAGCGTCGCCGGATCGAGCACGACGAAATCGGCCAGCTTGCCGCGTTCGAGGCTGCCGATCTCGCCCTCCATGCCGAGCACCCGCGCCGGCACCAGGCTGGTCGCATGCGCGGCGCGAACGAGGTCCTTGCCCGAGAAGCGGAGATAGTTGCGCATCGCCTCGTCCGGCGCCAGCGACGAGCCGCAGAGCCCGCCGCGCTCGTCGACCACGGCCTTGCCGGGCGCGCTGGTGACGACGTAGCCGGGATAGAACTCGAAGGTCTTGCCGGGCGTGCCGGCATATTTCATCGCGTCGGTCTCGAGGAAGACGCGGTCTTCCGGCAATTGCGCCAAGAGGCGGATCAGCTGCGGGTCGACATGGATGCCGTCGCAGACGAGGCCGAGCGCCAGCGTCGGCTCGGAGAGCAGCGCGTCGGTGAGCGACACCACATGCAGGCCCATGCCGGTCGGCGGATAGGTGGGCATGACGTTGTACATGTGCGTCACCGCGTCGATGCCCCACGAAACGTAGCGGGGAACGTGCTCCGGCCGGGCCAGGCTGTGGCCGAGATGGATCGAGACGCCGGCGCGCTTCAGCACGCGGATGAAATCTTCCGCCCCTTCGCGCTCCGGCGCCACCGTGACGGCTTTCAGCTGGCCGCCGGTCGCGACCAGCATGCGCTCGGCCAGCGCCGCGCTCGGGGCGACGATGTTTTCCGGATTATGCGCGCCGGGCGAGCCGAAGCAGGGGCCCTCGCTGTGCACGCCGAGCGCCCGCGCGCCCTTCGCCTCGTCGCACTGGGCGCCGAGGCGGGCGAGCACGCCCTCCATGCTGGCCGGCGGCAGGCAGCTGATCGACGGCAGGAAACCGGTGACGCCATGGCGCAGCATCACCGCCGAATTGGCGGCGACCGCGCCCGTCTCGGTGTCGTTGTAGAGATGCTGGCCGAAGCCGTGCTGCAACAGGTCGATCATGCCCGGGAACAGGATCGCGCCCTTGCCGTCGACCGGTTGCCAGTCGTCGCCGACGACCGTATCGGCCGCGACGACGCCGGCGATGCGGTCATTCGCGATCAGGAGATCGCTCGCCCGCTGGCCCTCCGGGGTGACGATTGTGACGTTTGACCATCTCTGCTTGACGGGCATCGGATTTTCCATCGTTATGATGTTATCATGCTAACAAAATAATCTGGACCGGCAAGGAGAAAGACATGACGCAGCCCTGCGTTCTGGTGACGGGTTCGACCCACGGCATCGGCTACGGAATCGCCGAGGCGTTCGCCCGTCAGGGTGCGCGGCTGGTGATCAACTCGCACCTTCCCGACAATGGCGCGCTGGCCAAGCTTTCGGCGCTCACCGAGTGCCATTTCGTCCAGGCGGATCTCTCGACCGCCGCCGGCGCCCGCGCCGTGGTCCGCGAAGCGCGTGAAAAGCTCGGAAGGCTCGACACGCTGGTCAACAATGCCGGCACCTTCCTCGACACGCCCTTCGACGATCTGACCGAGGAGCTGTTCGACCGCACCTTCAACCTGAACGTGAAGGCCTATGTCTTCGCCTCGCAGGAATTCGTGCGCGGGCTGGAGCCGGGCCAGGAGGGCGCCAGCATCGTCCTGGTCGGCTCGACCAATTCGGTCATGGCCGAGCGCCACAGCGTCGCCTATGACGCCTCGAAGGGCGCCGTGCTGATGATGGTGCGCTCGCTCGCCGTGTCGCTCGCCGGTCGCGGCGTCCGCGTCAACGGCCTCGGGCCGGGCATCGTCGAGACACCGCTGACCAAGCGCGGCCTCGACACGCCGGGCGTGCGCAAGTCGCTGAACGCGCAGATCCCGTTCGGCCGCATCGGCCAGCCGGAGGATGTCGGCGGCGCGGCGGTCTTTCTTGCCTCGCCGGCGGCGGGCTATATCACCGGCCAGATGCTGTTCGTCGACGGCGGCATCCTCGCCATCCAGAAGACGTGGGAACCGCCGGTTTGACCCTCGACGCCTCGCCCCGCCATCTCCAGCTCCGCGACATGCTGTTCCGGCGCTGGAAGCAGGCCGGGCTGAAGGCGGGCGACCGGATCGAGTCGCAGAACGAGATCGTTCGTTTCTGCGACTTCTCGCTGATCACGGTGGTGAAGACGCTGAAGGACCTGGAGGGCGAAGGGGTCATCCAGCGCCAGGTGGGGCGGGGCTCCTTCCTCGTCGCCACGCCCTGGGCCGAGGCGCACCGGCGCGTCGGCTTCTTCTACAATCGCGACATCGTCGGCGGCGGCATCTTCGACAACGCCTTCTACACCCGCCTCGTCATGGCCTTCGAGAAGGGCATCGTCTCGGCGGGGCACGAGTTCGTCATGGGCTCGTTCACCGACGAGCGCATGCCGGTCGGCATGTGGGACGCGCTCGACGCCGTCGTGCTGACCGGCTTCACGCGAAAGACTCGGCTCGAGGCGCTCGACACGGTTTCGAGCCAGATCAGCCTGATCGACGCCAGCCTCGACGGCGCGCGCTTCCATACCTACCGGCTCGACTATGGCCCGGCCTTCGCTGCCATGTTCGCGGCGCTTGGCGGCGAGCGGCTGAAATTCCTCTATCTCGATTCCGAGATCGGCTCGAACGAGCAGGCGGCGCGTCTCTCGGCGTTCCGCGCGGCGGCGGCGAGCGCGCCGGCGCCGCAGGAGATCGAGATCATCGCCGTCAACCAGGAGATCGACGTCGGCAACACGTCGGCGCTGCTTTCGGCGATCGAACGGATCCGGCCGGATGTCGTCTGCGGCCATGTGCACGAAAGCTGGCGGCCGCTGATCCGCGCGAGCTCGCCCGAGGCGAGAATCTATCCGTTCCTGCTCGACCAGAAGGGCCCGGGCTTCGTCATCGACAGCGCACCCTGGATGGCGGAGATCCTGCCGAGCATCGAGGCCAACCTCGCCGACCGCCAGCGCCCGCCGATGGTGCACAGCTTCGCGGCGCGGTTCCAGGGGTAGGCTTACGCTCGCCGTCATCCCGGGCTTGACCCGGGATCCATTTCCGCAGGGTTGGTAGACGAGAAGCTCCCGAGGCTTCGGTTGCATGGATCCCTGCTTTCGCAGGGATGACGGGGAGCTTGGGGAGAGGGCGGCAGACTTTTTCACCTCGCCCTGCGGGGGAGGTGAAGGGGGCCATGCCGTCCAAATATTACGGCCGAAACACGCTCGCCGTCATCCCGGCCCCCGAGCCGGGATCCATTTCCGCCGGGTTGGCAGACGAGTGAAACGCCCAAGGCTTCGGCTGCATGGATCCTCGCCTTCGCGAGGATGACGACGAGGGTGGGGGAGAGGGTGGAGCGAGCCTCACCGCTCCGAGGAGAAGGCGAAGGGGGCTCGTCGTCGCCTGGTTCCGCCGCTCGCCCCAAGCTCGCCGTCATCCCGGGCTTGACCCGGGATCCATCCAGCCGGGGTGGTGGCCCCGCGAAACGCTAGAGGCTGCTGCAGCATGGATCCCTGCTTTCGCAGGGATGACGGTGGAG
>JAEWAD010000397.1 GCA_023391905.1 Pseudomonadota bacterium
CGGCGCGCTGTCGCGCGGCATCGCGATCGGCGAGACCGGCGCCGACCCTGTTCTCTATCAGCGCCTCGACGAGGCGGGAGTTTCATCATGAGCAAGATGTCCGATCCGAAGCCCGCAGACCGGCCCGTTCCGCGGCCGGGCATCCTGGACATCGCTCCCTATGTTCCCGGCCGCTCCAAGGCGACCGGCGGCGCGAAGGTCTACAAGCTGTCCTCGAACGAGACGCCGCTGGGGCCGAGCCCGGCCGCCATCGCCGCCTATCAGGGCGTGGCGTCCAAGCTCGAGATCTATCCGGACGGGTCCGCGGCGGAGCTGCGCGCGGCGATCGCCGACGCCTATGGCGTCAACGCGGCGCGGGTGATCTGCGGTAATGGCTCGGATGACGTGCTGGCGCTGATCGCCCATGTCTATCTCGGGGCCGGCGATGAGGCGATCTATTCGAAGCACGGCTTCAACGTCTATCCGATCCTGATCCAGGCCGCCGGCGCGACGCCGGTGGTGGCGCCGGAAAAGGATTTCACCTCCTATGTCGACGGCATCCTGGAACTGGTGACCGACAAGACGCGCATCGTCTTCGTCGCCAACCCCAACAACCCGACCGGCACCTATCTGCCGTTCAGCGAGATCCGCCGCCTGCATGCCGGCCTGCCGCCGCGCGTGCTGCTGGTGCTCGACGCCGCCTATTCGGAATATGTGCGGAAGAACGACTACGAGAGCGGCATCGAGCTTGCCGGCTCCGCGCCCAACGTCATCATGACGCGCACTTTCTCCAAGATTTATGGTCTGGCCGGCGCGCGGCTCGGCTGGGGCTACGGCCCCGCCGAGGTGATCGATGCGCTGAACCGCATTCGCGGACCCTTCAACGTCTCGGCGCCCGCCATGGCCGCGGGTATCGCCGCGCTGAAGGATCGCGCGCATCTCGACGCCGCCATCGCGCACAACGAGGAATGGCTGCCGCGCGTCACCGAGGGCATCCGTGCGCTCGGGCTCGAGGTGACGCCGAGCGTCGGCAATTTCGTGCTCATCCACTTCCCGGACGAGAAGGGCCGCCGCGCCAGCGACGCGGACGAGTATCTCGTCTCGCACGGCATCATCCTGCGCATGATGACGAGCTACCACTTGCCGAACGCGCTCCGGATGACGATCGGCTCGGCCGAGGCGAACGAAGCGACGATCGCGGCGCTGCGCGATTTCCTGCACCGGACCGCGCGCTGATGGCCGATCCCCTGTTTCGCCAGCTGGCCCTCGTCGGCATCGGCCATATCGGCGCCTCGATCGCGCTGGCTGCCCGCCGTTCCGGCGCCGTCGAGCGCATCGCCGTCTCGACCCGCAGCCCGGCGACGCTGCAGCGCGCCGAGGAACTCGGCCTCGGCGACGCCTACTACGCCGACGCCGCCGATGCGGTCCGCGATGCCGATCTCGTCATCGTCTGCGTGCCGGTGGGCGCGTCGGGCGATGTCGCCAAGCTGATCGGGCCGCATCTGAAGGCGGGCGCCACCGTGTCGGATGTCGGCTCGGTCAAGGCGTCGGTGATGCGCGCCATGGCACCGCATCTGCCGTCGGCGGTGCATTTCATTCCCGGCCATCCGCTCGCCGGTACCGAGCATTCCGGTCCGGATGCCGGTCTCGTCGATCTGTTCCAGAACCGCTGGTGCGTGCTGACGCCGGCCGAGACCGTCGATCCCGCCGCCGTCGAGCGGCTGATGGCGTTCTGGCGTGCGCTCGGCGCCAATGTCGAGGCGATGAGCGCCGAGCACCATGACCTGGTGCTGGCCATCACCAGCCACCTGCCGCACCTGATCGCCTACAACATCGTCGGCACGGCGGCGGATCTCGAATCGGGCATCCGCTCGGAAGTGCTGAAGTTCTCGGCCTCCGGCTTCCGCGATTTCACCCGCATTGCCGCCTCCGACCCGACCATGTGGCGCGACGTCTTCCTGAACAACAAGGAAGCCGTGCTGGAGATGCTCGGCCGGTTCAACGAGGACCTGGCGACGCTGACCCGCGCGATCCGGCATGGCGACGGCGATACGCTGTTCGACCTGTTCACGCGCACCCGCGCCATCCGTCGCTCGATCGTGGCGATCGGCCAGGATACGGCAGCGCCCGATTTCGGCCGCCGCGACCACACCAAGCCGCAGGGCTGACCGGCTCCTCGCCACGCCTCAGGGAGCGGCGAGGGGATCGACCGCCTGCGCGAGCGTGGTCGCGACGGTGATCGCCTTGCGGATCGCCGCCCGGTGCGGATCGCCGTGCGGCAGTGCCAGCGGCTCGGCGACCTCGGCGAGGATCGGGATCAGCCCGGCGCCGCCGAGAACGACGCGCGCCGCGCCGGTGCGCTCTGCCTCTCCCGTGATCAGCGCGGCGCATAGCGCGGCATCGCCCGCGCCGGCGTCGCCGATCGAGAAGAACGACACGATCCGGTCCGACAGCCCCATTTGGGCCGCGAGTTCGGAAAGCATCGCGCACCAGGCCTCGCCATTCGTCGCGACCAGGAACGGTCCCGGCTCGGAGGCCGCCTCGAGCAGGCCCGCCTCGGCAAAGCCGGTGACGGGGCGGCCCGTCATCTCGCGCAGCGCCTTCAGCCCCGGATCGCCGAAGCAGCCGATCACGATGGCGTCCGCCTCGCCATAGGCCTCGCGCGCTGCCTCCGCGGCATCGAGGACGGCGTGAGCGGCGACGACCGCGCCG